>CAZNTI010000109.1:0-6564 GCA_964575885.1 uncultured Terricaulis sp. | reverse complement strand
TCGGAAACGACGCCCGCTGAACACGCCGTAGTGGCCGACGCCCGGCTGGATGTAATCGCGCTGCATGCTCTCCGGGAGATTGACGCAGAGGTCGTGGGCCGCCTGGGTCTGGCCGATGCCGGAGATGTCGTCGTTCTCACCCTCGACAGTCAACAGCGCCGTCTTGGTGATCGCGGCGGGATCGACACGCGCGCCGCGGTGAAAAAATTCGCCGCGCGCCAGCGTGTACTCCTGAAAGACCTCGACCAGGGTCTGGATATAGAATTCTTCCGTGAGGTCCATCACCGACAGATACTCGTCGTAGAAATCGCGATGTTTTTGAGCGTCGTCCCCGTCGCCCTTGACGAGATTCTGGAAGTACGCGTTGTGCGCATCGACATGGCGCGACAGGTTCATGCCCATGAAGCTCGCAAGCTGCAGGAAGCCCGGATAGACGCGCCGGAATGCGCCCGGATACGGCGCCGGCACGGTGTGGATCATGTTCTTCTGGAACCACTCTATAGAGCGGCGTTCCGCGAGTTTGTTGGGCGCAGTGGGCGAGCGGCGCGCGTCGATCGGCGATCCCATGAACGTCATCGTCGCGGGCGTGCACGGATCCTCGGCCGCCGACATCATAGCCACAGCCGCCAGCACCGGGGGGCCAGGCTGGCACACCGCAACGACGTGCGCGCCGGGGCCAAGGGCGCGCAGCATGTTGATGATGTAATCGACGTAGTCGTTGAGATCGAAACGGCCTGAGAGCACCGGCACCATGCGCGCGTCCGACCAGTCGCTGATATAGACTTCATGCTCCGGCAGAAACGCCTCGACGGTGCTGCGCAGCAGCGTCGCGTAGTGTCCCGACATCGGCGCAACGATGAGCACCGCCGGGTCGACGCGATCGGTGCGCGCCCGGCGCAGCGCCGCTGCGTCGCGCTCAAAATGGACCATGTCGCACCAGGGGCCGCGCCACGCCACCTTTGGCGTAACCGCGACCTCCACCGCATTCACCACCGTGCTCGGCAGGTTCCAGGCCGGCTTCCGGTAGCGGCGGGTGACGGCCTCAAACAGATCGGACGCGGCCGCAGCGGTCCGCGCAGCGTCGGTGTCGGCAATCGGGTTGAAGGGCGAGCGCAGCAATTGCGACTGCATGATCGCAGCAGCCCGCCAGGGCGCCATCGTCAGGTATCCGAGTTCGTAAAGTGAATACAGCATCCCGGCCCCTTCGCTGCACCGCAGCAATCGATACTGCTCGCTGCGCCCTTTCCAACAAGCTAAAACCCCTCCGCCGCGACAAAAGGGCCCAACTCGTTAACGACAGTTAAGCTTTAGGCGGGCGCGAGCCAAGCTCAGGACGCAGCAGCGCCGCGTTCCAGGCCAGCCGCGATGCAAGCCGCCACTTCAGCCGGCGGGGCCGCCACCAGGGCGCTGCTGGGATCGCCTTCGCGTTCGCGCCGCATCGTGGAGATGAACGCCACCGTGCGCCATTGCTCATCCATGACATAGAGCATGGAGCTGTGATCCACGTTGTACGCGCCTTCAGGCGCCCCTTCGATCGGCGCGCGCGTGGCGTACACCTGGAACGCCGCCCTGGCGGCGTCGACCTGGGCTGGCGTGCCAGTCAGGCCGACCAGGCCGGGTGGAAACCCCTCGGTGCCGGCGTATGCGCCCATCCGTTCAGGCGTGTCGCGCTCTGGATCGACCGAGATCAGCACCGGTTGCACGTCGTAGCCGCCGGGCGCGGCCAGCGCTTCGGCCAAGGTGTACATGCTCGTCGGGCAGATATCGGGGCAGCTGGCGAAGCCAAAATACACAACCGCCGGCGCGCCGGCGAAATCGGCCTGGGTCACCGCAGCGCCGTTGGCGTCGACAAGGCTGATCGGGCCGCCTACCTGGTCGCCTATGTCCATCCGGCAGTGATCTGTGACCGCGACCGCCGGATTCTCATTGCGCCCCACGAGCATAATAGCCCCGAACGCCGCAAGCGCGGCCGCCGCCAGCGCCGGCACGATTGCGCCCGTCAACCTGCGCCGCGGCGGTTCCTGCGGATCACCCATCCACGCAGCTAGACGCGCGCTTGCAGCGCGATCAACGTGGCGCGAGCGCGCACCCGCCGCAGCGCAGCTTCGACTAGCCCTGCTGCGTCGCCGCCAACATCGCGGTGTGCGCGTGCGCCGGCGCCAACGGGCGTGGCGATGGCGCCCTCGTGGATTTGCCTGCGGGAATTTGCCGCTTGAAGCCTCTAGGCGGCGCCGCGCATGAGGGGGCGATGGCCGTTACCGACATCCGTCCGACCGCCCCCGTCCCCACCGTCTGGACCGCGCGCAGCCGCGTACGGCTCAGGACCCTGATCCTGCTGCGATGGCTGGCGGTGCTGGGCCAGGTGGTCGCGGTCCTGTTCGTGCGGTTTGGCCTCGAAATGGACTTTCCGCTGCCCTGGGCGTTGGCGGTGATCGGGGCCTCGGTTGCGCTCAACCTCGCGCTGGTCGCGGCGCGGCGATCGCAGGAGCTGGCGCTGGAGTGGGAAGCGGCGGCGCAACTGGGGTACGACGCGGTGCAGCTGTCAGTGCTGCTGGCGCTGACCGGGGGCTTGCAGAACCCGTTCGTGTTCCTGTTCATCGCGCCGGTGGCGGTGTCCGCGACGGTGCTGCGCCCTACCATCACGGCGATCCTGGCGGCGCTGACCTTCGTGTGCGTTGGGGCGATTTCGGTTTGGCGGCTGCCGCTGCCCTGGCCCGAGGGCGCGTCGTTCGAACTGCCGGCGCTTTACCAGATGGGCATCGCAGCGGCAGTGTTGGTGGGGCTGGGCTTCACCAGCGTCTACGCGTGGCGGGTTGCGGCCGAGGAAGAGCGCCTCAATATCGCGCTCGCGGCGGTGCAAGCGGTGCTGGCCCGCGAACAGACGCTATCGGCGCTCGGAGGGCTCGCAGCGGCGGCGGCGCACGAATTGGGCACCCCACTCGCCACGATCCATCTGGTCGCCAAGGAGATGGCGCGCGAACTCAAGCCCGACGACCCGCGCAGCGAGGACGTGCAATTGCTGGTCACCCAGAGCGAGCGCTGCCGGGCCATACTCAGTCAACTCGCCGCCCGTCGCGAAGGCGACATCATGACCCAGCGCGCCCCCATTCATGCGCTGCTTGAGGAGATCGCCGCCCCCCACCAGGGCCTAGGACCCGACATCGATATCGTCGCCGACGGCGACGGCCCACTCGATGTGCGGCGCACGCCCGAGATCGTTCACGCGCTTGGCGGCATCATCGAGAACGCCGTGGGCTTTGCGCGCGCACGGGTGGCGATAGAGGCGCGCTGGACGGCTGAGCAGGTCGAAATTGCGGTGCGCGACGATGGCCCGGGCTTCACCCCTGCGGTGCTCGCGCGTCTGGGAGAGCCCTACCTCACCGAGCGCGACCGCGAGGGCATGGCCGGCGGCCTCGGCCTCGGCTTCTTCATCTCCAAGACACTGCTCGAACGTACTGGCGGGCGCCTGGATGTCCGCAATCTGAAGCCGCCCGAGCATGGGGCGGTGGTCACGACCACCTGGAGCCGCTCCGCCATCGAAGCGCCGGCCCTTTGACGGCGCGCAAAATGAACTAAATACCACGTAACGGAGTACACTAGCGTTATGAGCACCGCAGCCGTCCCGGAAGGCGACGCGAGCCTTCTTGTCCTCGATGACGACGCCGCCTTCCGCACCCGCCTCGCCCGCGCGCTTGAGCAACGGGGCTTTGACGTCACCCCCGTCGCCACCGTCGCCGAGGCCGCCGACATCGCGGCGAAAACGCCCCCCGCCTACGCCGTGCTGGACCTGCGGTTGGAAGACGGCTCAGGCTTGGCGGTCGTCGAAGCGCTGAGCAAGCATCGCCCGGACTGCCGCGTGGTGATGCTTACGGGCTATGGCGCCATCGCCACCGCGGTGGCGGCGGTCAAGGCAGGCGCCGTGGACTATCTCGCCAAACCCGCCGACCCCGAGGACATCGTCAAAGCGCTGCTGGCGGCGCCGGACGGCGCTCCTGAGCCGCCCGACAATCCGATGTCGGCCGATCGCATCCGCTGGGAGCACATCCAGCGCGTGTATGAATTGTGCGGACACAACGTCAGCGAGACCGCGCGCCGGCTCAACATGCACCGCCGGACGCTGCAACGCATCCTCGCCAAGCGCGCGCCGCGCTGACGCCAAACCGCAGCGAGGGTATGCGAGCCCGCCCGGTCCGTGGTAAAATGCCATGTTTAAACAGCCGCGACGAAGCGGCGATGGTGGGGACGTAAACGCAATGTGGTTTGTTGATAAATTGGGGCCGCGGCCAGCGGCGCCGCATCCATCCGTCGCGCCGCGCGCCGCACAGCCCGCGCCCGCCGCTCAGGCAGCGCGCCCTGCGCCGCAGCCAGCGCCACAGCCGCAGGCCGCCCGGCCAGCGCCACAGCCCGCGGCTCAGCCGCAGGCGGCGCGCCCGGCGCCGGCGCCGCAGGCAGCGCGCCCTGCAGCACCGCCGCCGGCCCCGCCGCCGCCCGAACCGCCTAAGAAGAAGAAGGGCTGGTTCTGAGCGCTTACGGATAGAGCAAGTGCGGGGCGCGCTCGGCGGCCCAGGCCCGCTCGTCGGGCAGCGTCAGCGCATCGAGATCGCCCGGCGCTGCGTTCGTATCGTCGACCCATTCGCGCAGCAGCGGCGAGCCGTTGATGACGTCGATCGGCAGTTTGCCGAATGCGTACTCGTACGGAAAGTCACGCCAGAGGTCGTAGCTCGGATAGAGTCGCCGTATGGCTTTAAAGGCGAGCGCCTGAAGCCGCCAAGGCTTGAAAGCGTTGTGATCGTAGTGCGCAGGGTCCTCGGTATGGATCTGCACGCCGCTGCAAAGCTGCTTGGCATGCTTGTGAAACGTCGGCTCGAAGAAGCATGCACGCAGCGCACAGCCAGCGAGCCAATGCGGGGCGAGCCGGCGCATGTCGGCGATGACTGCGGCACCATCAATGTCGGGTGCGCCGAACACTTCCAGCGGACGCGTGGTGCCGCGGCCTTCGCTCAAGGTCGCGCCCTCAAGCATCACCGTGCCCGCGTACGCGCGCGCCATCCAAAGATTGGGCGCATTGGGCGAAGGATTGACCCATGTGCGCTCGCCGAGCGGCCAGCCATAGCCGGGCGCAGCGTCGGGCGCATACCCCTCCATCGCGATCACGCGGTAGGCGACGTCGAGCTTGAAGTGCGCAATGAACCAATGCCCCAACTCGCCGAGCGTAAGCCCATGGCGCATCGGTATCGGTCCTGCGCCGACGAAGCTCTCCCAACCGCCGCGCAAGCTTAAGCCCTCGATCGGGCGCCCTGCGGGGTTGGGGCGGTCGAGCACCCACACCTCTTTGCCGTGCTTTGCCGCCTCTTCGAGCATGTATAAGAGCGTGGTTATGAAGGTGTAGATGCGGCAGCCGACGTCCTGCAGGTCGATCAGCACCACATCGAACGTCGACAGCATCTGCCCGCTCGGGCGGCGCACATCGCCATAAAGCGAGAACACCGGCACCCCATGCAGCGGGTCGGTGTAATCGGCGCTCTCGATCATGTTGTCCTGTTTGTCGCCGCGCATGCCGTGCTGGGGTCCGAATGCGGCGGTGACGTTGACGCCGGCGGCTATCAGCGCGTCGAGCGCATGCGTGAGATCGCGCGTCACTGAAGCAGGATGGGCCACCAGCCCCACGCGTCTGCCTTCAAGCGGCGCGCGCAGCGCGGCGTCTTCCAGCACCCGATCGAGACCGAACTTCATGCGCGCTCCTCCGCCACGACTGTAAGCGCAAAGCCGTCGGCGTGGTGGAAGTCCGGCCGGCCAGGAGGGTGCCTCAGCGCCCAGTATGATTTCACGCCGCTCACCTCCTCGATCACCGCCGAGGCGCCGACGCGCCATTCCGCGGCCGTCGCCAGCAGCGCGGGCGCATCGAAGTGCGCCATGAACTCGTAGGTGTCGCCCTGCACGGTCACCCACATCCACGGCTGCTCCAGTTCGATGGCGCGCATGCCGGCCCGGTAGCCGTCGAACGCATACGCCGCCCAGCGTTCGTCCGGCGCGAAATTGAACTCAAGATACCCCGCCTCACCGACCGGCCCGGCGAAGGCCTCGAAGCAGGTGCTGCGCCACAATTCGTCGGCGCGCGCGCCGCGTTGGGCGCCCGGCGGCGCCAGCAGCAGCTGCTTAAGGTCGCCGGTGAGCTTATAGTGCAACTCAAACAGGGCCGGCGTCGGCCGGCTCAGGCGGACCTCGAGCGAAGCCAGCGCCGGGGCCGGCGTTTCCGGGTGCGGCGCCATCGCCATAAACCTGGACGCCATCCGCCCCTCCCACCGCTTCGACAGCGCCGCGCGCCCATGCTATCGCCCGCGCCGCCATGAACAGTCTTCAATCGCAATTCCTCCGCGACGTCACCGCGCGCGGGCAGTTTCACCAATGCACTGATTTGGAGGGTTTGGACAAAGCCGCCCTCGCCGGCGTCACCGGCTATATCGGCTTCGACATGACCGCGCCCAGCCTGCATGTCGGCAACCTCACCCAGATCATGTACCTGCGCCGGCTGCAGCAGGCGGGCGGCAAGCCGATTGTCCTGCT
>CAZNTI010000108.1:0-6587 GCA_964575885.1 uncultured Terricaulis sp. | reverse complement strand
ATGGCGTTGCACGGCGGCGTCGTACCTTACGGCGGCACGTTTCTGGTGTTCGCCGACTACGCTCGGCCGGCGATCCGGCTGGCGGCGCTGATGGGGGTGCGCGTGATCTACGTGCTGACCCATGATTCGATCGGGCTCGGCGAAGACGGGCCGACGCACCAGCCGGTCGAGCACCTTGCCAGCTTGCGCGCGATCCCGAATTTGTTCGTCTTCCGCCCCGCCGATGCGGTGGAGGCGGCCGAGTGCTGGCAAGCGTCGCTGCTGCGCGATGACGGTCCGAGCGTATTGGCGCTATCCCGCCAATCCACGCCGGCGCTGCGCGACAATGCGTCCGAAAACCTCAGCGCGCGCGGCGCATACGAGTTGCTCGGCGCCGAAGGCGGGCCCGCGCGGGTGGCTCTGTTCGCCACCGGCACGGAGGTGGCGCTTGCCGCGCAGGCGCGCGCGCTGCTGCAGGCTGAGGGCGTGCCGACGCGCGTTGTTTCCGCGCCGTGCTTTGAATTGTTCGAACTGCAGGACGAGGCTTATCAGGACGCGATCTGCGGCGAAGACGACGAGTTGAAGATCGGGGTCGAGGCGGGCGTGGGGCAGGGCTGGTTCGAGGCCTTCGGGCTCGACGCGTTCATCGGCATGTCGACGTTCGGAACTTCGGCGCCCGCCAAGGACGCCTTCGCGCATTTCGGGTTTACGCCTGAGGGTGTTGCCGAAACCGCCCGGGCGCTGTTGTGAGCGCGTAGTGCGCGCTACGCATCGTGCCATGTTGTGCAACATTGCCATCGTGAGACGGGCCCGGTTGCGGTAACTCTTTCCGCGCGCAACACTGGCGCGCGGAGGACATGACAAGTAGCGCGTGGCCTAAAGCTTCTCTGCGGCCGCCTTCAGGTCGCGCACCTCCTGCGCGCGGGCGCGCGGCAGCACGATGACGGCGTCCGGTGTGGCCACCACGATCAGATCGCTGACGCCGATTACGCAGAGCTTCACGCCGCCGTCGGCGCGCAGCAGATTGTTGGCGCTGTCGCGCGCGATGACCGCGCCCTGCGCGGCGTTGCCCTCGCCGTCCTTCTCGGCCAGCCGCCAGATCTCGTCCCAGGCGCCGATATCGGCCCAGCCGATGGCGCAGGGTGCGACCGCGGCGCGTTTGGTGTTTTCCATCACTGCGACGTCGATGGGCGCGGCCGGCACGGCGTCGAACAGCGCGCGCGCGATGACGATGCGCGCGCCGTCGCGGTCAGCGCGCTTGAGCGCCGCTAGTGCTGAATCGCGGATTGCAGCGCTCGCGTCGAACTCCTCCAACAGCACGCGCGGGGCAAACAGGAACAAGCCGCTGTTCCAGCTATAGCCGCCCTCGTCGAGGTAAGCTTGCGCGATCGCGACCTCGGGCTTTTCCTTGAACGCCGCCACCTCAAAGACGCCATCGCCGAGGGCTGCGCCGCGCTTGATGTAGCCGTAGGCGTCGGCCGCGCGGTCGGGCTCGATCCCGAAGGTGACGATGCGTTCTTTTGCGAAGGGTGCTGCGCGACTGAGCGCGGCGTAGAAGCCGTGCGGATCGGCAATGACGTGATCGGCGGGAGCGAGCAGCACCAGCGCCTCGGGGTCAAGCTCGGCCCCGAGTTGCGCGGCGATCGCGCCGACGGCGGCGGTGTTGCGCATGCTGGGCTCGAGCACGATCGCGGCGGCGTCGACTCCGGCCTCCGCCAGCGCCGCCTCCACGAGCGCGGCGTGGCCGGCGTTGCACGATACGATCGGGGCAGTGAACGCGATATCGCCGTGGACGCCGGAGAGCCGGCGCGCCGTTTGCGCAAACAGCGTCTGCGCGCCGGCGAGGGCGTGGAATTGCTTCGGCTGCGCCTCGGTGGAGGTCGGCCACAGCCGCGATCCGGCGCCCCCGGACATGATCGCGGGGATAATGCGCTGCGCCTCACGCGCCATGATAGGACCGGTACCAGTCGACAAAGCGGGCGACGCCGGTTTCGATGGGCGTGCGCGGGGCGAAGTCGGCGTCGCGGGCCAGATCGCTGACGTCGGCATAGGTGGACGGCACGTCGCCGGGCTGGATCGGCAGCATGGTCTTGACGGCGGATTTGCCGGTGGCTTGCTCGATGACCTCGATCAGACGCATGAGCTTGATCGGCGCATTGTTGCCGATGTTGTAGAGCCGATAAGGCGCGCTCGAACTCGCCGCGTCGGGCGCTTGCCCGCTCCAGTGCGGATCGGGAGCTGGGATGCGCGCCCCGATGCGCACCACCGCTTCGACGATGTCGTCGACATAGGTGAAATCGCGCTCCATGTCGCCGTTGTTGAAGACCTGAATGGGCTCGCCGGCGATGATCGCTTTGGTGAACAGATAAACCGCCATGTCCGGCCGGCCCCACGGCCCATAAACAGTGAAGAAGCGCAGCCCCGTAGTCGGCAGCCTGTAGAGATGGCTGTAGGCGTGGGCCATCAATTCGTTGGCCTTCTTAGTGGCGGCGTAAAGACTCAGGGGATGGTCGACGTTCTGGTGCACGGAGAACGGCATCTTGGTGACGGCGCCGTAGACGGAACTCGACGAGGCGTAGACCAGGTGCTTGACGCCGTGATGTCTGCAGGCCTCCAGCACGCTCAGGAATCCGTCGATATTGGAGCGGACGTAAACGCGGGGGTTGTCGAGCGAATACCGGACGCCCGCCTGGGCCGCCATGTTGTAGACGGTCTCGAAGCGGTGCGCCGCGAAACAGGCCTCGACGGCCTCGGGGGCTGCAAGATCGCCCTCGACGAAGGTAAAGCCGTGGTGGTGCGCCAGTTCGTCGAGCCGCGCCCGCTTCAGCGCTACGCTGTAATAGGGATTCAGATTGTCGAACCCCACCACCGAAACGCCTGCCTGCAGCAGCCGCGCGGCCAGGTGGAATCCAATAAAGCCAGCAGCGCCTGTCACCAGGACAGTGGTCATGCGGTTCGTTCGCCTCGCGGGCGCAGCTTTTTCGGCCGGCGCCGAGCCCTTCTGTTTCGATCGATGGCGTTCGATAGGCGCCGGGCGCTGCAAAATCAACCTGGGCTGGCGCGGCGGGCCGCGCCCACCGCGGCGGCGGCGGCGATCAGGCTGGCGAGCCACCATTCCTGCCACGCCCCGTAGCTGATGTTGGCGACCAGGCCCAGCGCCGCCAGGGCCCCGCAGGCGCCGGCCGCGGCGGCGCGATTCGCCGCCAGCGCTCGTGAAAGCGCCAAGCCCGCCGCTATGAACGCCGCGGCGGCGAGACCGGCGCCGACGATACCCAGCTCGTACCAGATCTGCAGGCTGAGGCTGTGGGGGTGCAGCGGCACCGCCGGCAGCGAAACCCCGGCGACCTCGATGCGGCCTTCGACCGCGCGCGACGCGTCGAAGCCGTGCCCGATGAGGATATGCTCGGGAATGCGCGCCGACACGTACTCCCAGATGCCCAGCCGATGCGCCCAGCTCAGCGGCAAACCCTCGGGCAGAAGACCGCTGCCCGTCAGCGCCGGGATCGCAAATGGCGCCCCCAGCAGCCAGAGCGCCCAGCCGCCGCAAACTGCCGGCAGCGCCAGCCGGGGTGCGAGGAGGCCGAGCCCGAAGCCGGCGAGCCCGACCGCAAAGGCGGCGGCGTTGGCGAGCTGATCGAACTGCGGCGCGAGCCCAGCCATCACCGCCGTCAGCGCCAGCAGCGCGAGCCAGCGCCAGGCCCCGCCGGCGCTGAGCACGGCCCCCGCGCAGCCCCAGAAAAGCGCAAGCAAAACAGTGCTTCCGCGGCCGGGATTGCGGGCGAGAGCAACCAGGTCGGTCTCTAACGGTTGGGCGGCGCGGTTGAGCGGCATGGCCCAGATCGTCTCGATCGCCAGGAGCAGCGCCAGCACCGTGAATGCCGCCAGCGTGCAGGCACGGGTGAGTTTTTGCGCTTCCGGCGAGTCGATGGCGGCGCGCACCAAAAGGACTCCGAGCACGAGCGTGGCCAGCGCCCGACCGGCTTGCGCCAGCGCCGAGGCGGACGCCGGCGACCAGGCGGCGCTGATCAGCGCCCAGGCCGCCAAGGCGACACACAGTATCGAGAAAGTCGGCGCGCCCGGCTTTGGGAGCAGGCCCCGAATCCGGAATGACAGCGCCCCGGCAACGGCGAGTATCGCGGGCATCGCCAGTGCGCCGCCTGAGGCGGCGGCCGGGAGCAGCCCAAAGAAGGCGACGCGGCCGAGTGCGGCGAGTTTGAGCATGCCGAGCCTCCGGTTGGCGCAGTGCACAAGATTTCAGCTTCGTCACCCGTTGTCATCGCCTTATGACTTGGCGCCGGATGCGTTTTAGGTTTTGTTACGCCAAAGCCGCATACCCATTGGGAGCGGCGACCGCGTGCGTGGGAGCGAGGCAATGGAACGGTCAGGCGATCACGGCCGCGAGGTGCGCGACACGATCTTCAAATACGGCCTCAGCGGCGTCGCGGCCACTATGCTTGCGGTGACGATCTTCTCGCCAGCCGGCTTTGGCGGCCTGGTCGGGGCGAGCTTTGCGTCTGGCAGCGGCCACGACCCGGGCAACGCCGACGATCCTTACGCCAGCCTGCCGGCCTATCCCTCGCCGCTGTCTGCGCATGAGCTTTCAGATATACGCGCCGACCTCGCGCGCATGACCGCCTCGCTCGAAATCACCCGCGCCGCCACCGAAGCGCGCATTGAGCACCTTGAGTCAATCGCCGTGTCGGACGGCATGGTCAGCTTCTCGGTCGCCCCGAGCAGTGACATCGCGCAGATGGATAGCAGCCTACGCTTGACGCTCAGCGAACCGGCGGCGCGGCCCGTCGCGGTGACCATGAGCGCCGCACCGCAGCCGGTTGCGGCGGTCGCGCCGACGCCTGCCCCCATGCAGGCGATTACGCCGGTGAGCTTCGCCGTCGCCGAGCCGGGGCTTGAGCTTGGCTCGCCGTTCGCCGCCTCTAGCGGCGAACTGGGCGAGTTGCTGCTCACCCACGAGCTGCTGTAGGCGTTTCCGCCACAATCCAAATCCAAGCTGTGCGGGATTTCGCCTGCTCAGCGCGCTGCGTGCGCGCGGCTCAGCGGCGCATCGCGAGGGAGAGCGAGGCATGGTGCGTTTTCTTGCGGCTGTCCTGACCCTTTGCGGGCTTGGCATCGGCGCGGCGCACGCCGAGACCTATCGCTTGAGCTATGAGGCAGCGGTTCTCAACGTGGTGGTGCTGGGCGTCGCTGATTATGAGGTGACGGCAAGCCCGACCCGATACGCTGTGCGCGCAAACCTGCGCACCTCAGGATTGGCGCGGGTGTTCGACCAGACCGAGATCACCGCCACCTCCACCGGCGCGGTGGTGGGCGGGGGACTTGCCTGGACGCGTTACGACATCTCGCATGCCTATGCCGGCAAGTTCCGCCGCATCCGGCTGAACCGCAGCGGCGGCGTGATCAGCGCCCAGATTACGCCCGAGTATCGCGACCTGGGGCAGCCGCCCGCGACCGTCGCGCAACAACGCAATTCCTACGATCCGCTGAGCGGGGTGTTCGCGCTTGGACGCCAGATTGGCGTTGCGCGCGCCTGCCGGGGGTCCGTGCTCGTGTTCGACGGACGCCAGCATTATCGTCTGGCGGTGTCGCCCCGTGGGCAAGGCAATTTCAACGGCGGCGGCTACAACGGACCGGCGCTGCAATGCAATTTCCGCTACGAGCCGATTTCGGGTTTCAACGCCGATTTCAACCGCGCCAGCGTGCCGCTCGCCGACGCTTGGTTCGCGCTGCCGGCGCAGCCCGGCTTCGCACCACCTTTGCGCCTGACGGTGCCGAGCCCCGTTGGGCGGGCGCAGCTCGATCTCCGGCGCTACCAGCGCGTCGCGTGATGGCGCGTCAGGGATTGTCGCAGGCGATCCCATGAGCCTCTCGGCTGTCGTCGTCAGCTATCGCACCGGCGTCGCGCTCGGCGCATGCCTTGCTGCGCTGAAGGCGGCGCGCGGCGTCGATCAGATCGTGTTGGTCGACAACGGCAACCCGCCGCCGGAAGCGGCGCAGCTCGAGGCCTTCGCCGCCGCCGAGCCGCGCGCGCTGCTGCTGCGCGGCCACGGCAATATCGGGTACGCTGCGGCGGGCAATCTCGGGGCAGCGCGTGCAACCAGTGAGCTTCTGGCCTTCGTCAATCCGGACGTCACGCTCGCCGCTGATGCGTTGAGCCGACTTGCAGCGGCGTTGCCGGCACAGGCGCCGGCGCTGGTGGGCGGCGATCTGCGCGACGTGGCGGGCCGCCCCGAGCGCGGCTCGCGGCGCGATCGCCTGACGTTCTGGCGGGCGGCGGTGTCGTTCACGCAGCTGTCGCGGCTCGAGCCGCTGGCGCCGCGCCTGCTGCGGGATTTCAATCGCCACACCGATCCGCTGCCCGACGCCCCGGTGCGCGTCGGCGCCGTCAGCGGTGCGTTGATGGTCATGCGCCGGAGTGATTTTGAGCGCCTCGGCGGCTTTGACGCCGGTTACTTCCTGCACGTCGAGGACATCGACCTCTGCCGGCGCATCGAGGAAGCAGGGGGAGTGGTGATGTTCGTACCGGGACCCCACGGTGTTCATGCGCGCTCCACCAGCGACGCGCCGCGCGCCGCGATTGCACGCCACAAGGC
>CAZNTI010000107.1:0-6605 GCA_964575885.1 uncultured Terricaulis sp. | reverse complement strand
GGGCTCCTCAAAGCGAGGCAAGCGCGATCGCGCTCGCCATCATGCCGGACACGTAGAGCAGTACTCCGGTGCCGTTGAACCACGGCGTCAACCGCGCCGGATCGGAAAGCAGCCGCGCCATCGCGGCGAGCTGCGCAACGATGAGCGCGGCAACCAGCGCCGCCGTCCACGGCGCGCCCCAGATGAAGAGGAGGATTACGACAAGCATTTGCGGAATCGCCATCGCCGCACAAGCGAGCTTCGCGGCGCGGCTGACGCCCAGCACAACCGGCAATGAGCGCAGTCCGGTCCGGCGATCGCCTTCAATCGCCTTGAAGTCATTCAGCGTCATGATGCCGAAGGCGCCGGCGCTATATAGCAGCGCGACCGCCGTCACTTCGAGCGGAGGCGCGCGGCCAAGGGCCAGGGCCGCGCCCGCGAACCACGCAACCCCTTCGTAAGAGAGCGCGCACGCCGTCGGGCCCAGCCATCCGTTCTGCTTCAGGCGCACCGGCGGCGCGCTGTAGCACCAGGCGAGCGTCATGCCGAAGGCGGCGGCCGCGAACACCCAAGGCCCCAGCGCCCAAGCGCACGCCAGCGAGAGCGCGGTCCAGGCGATCGCGATCCACAGCCCCCAGCGGCCCGGCACCCGTCCCGAAGGGATCGGCCGCGACGGCTCGTTGATGGCGTCGACTTCGCGATCGAACCAATCGTTGACGGCCTGGCTGGCGGCGCACAACAGCGGCCCCGCAAGCGCCAGTCCCGCGATCACCACGCCCCAGCGATCGCCAAGCGCGACGCCGGCGCTGACAAGGCCGCACGCAAACGCCCAAATCGGTGGAAACCAGGTGACAGGCTTAAATAGCTCCAGCACCGCCGCAGGCGCTGGCAACGATCGCAATGGCGTCACCGCGAGAGACTGAGCCATGCCCAGACGCTATTAGTGACACTCTACACTGTCAATCTGTCTTGACGGCGTCAGGCGTCTTCGTCGACGGCCGCCAGCCCGTAGCGGTGAAGTTTGGAGTAAAGGCTCTGCCGCGACAGGCCCAGCACCTCAGCGGCGGAGGCGCGATTGTTGCCGGTCATCTCCAGCGCCGCTTCGATGCACATGCGCTCGACCAAGTCCGTGGTTTCGCGCACCAATTGCTTCAGCGTGACGCGTCCCACCAGTTGCGACAATTGCTCCACCGAGCGCGGCAAGGCGCCGACGATGCGCGGCGTGGCGGCTGGATTTCTGGCGCGGCGCACCGAAAACCCGAAGCATGGCTCAACGCCCGAGGCGACGTGCACCGCAGAGACTTCGACGTCCTCCTGCACGCCCAGGCGGTTGCGCGCAACGGAGGCGAAATTCTTCAAGACGCCGTGCTGGCGCAGGCTTGAGATCAGGATGCTGCGGTCCATGTCAGGGCGGCCCAGGAACGCATCAATCGATTGGCCGCGCGCCTGTTCGGCGCTGGCCAAGCCACTCAGATCGAGAAACGCGCTGTTGCAGGCAACGATCCTCAAATCTTCGTCCGCGACGACAAAAGCGTCAGGCATGCGTTCGAGCACCTCGGCAAGGCGGCGCGAACTTTCCGGGGCGGCGGCGGCAATATCGGTGTCGCGCGGCGTGAGCCGGGCCAGAAACAGGGAGGCGCGGTCCTGGCGAAACAGCGACACGCCGATCGTAAACACCCGCCCGCCCGACAACACGTCGCCTTGCGCGGTCAAGTTGGAGCCGCCGTAGGCGCGCGCGAGAAGCGCGATCAAGGCGTCGCGCGAGTCGCCGTCAAAAGCTTCTACGAAGGCCTGCCCCACCAGCGCCGCACCAGGCGCGCCGATCAGCCGCTCAGCGGCGGGATTGGCCTCCACGATCCTGCGCGTAACCGCATCCACGACGATGACGGCCTCGGATGCGAGCTGGAACAACAAGCGATAACGCGATTCCGCGTCGCGCAGGCGCTGGTAGTCGCGCTCGGTCGCCTGCTGCGCTTCGATGAGGCGCTGCTGCAGGTCGGCGATCATGCGCTGATCGCGGCCAAGGGCGATGATGCGCCCGTCTTCGCCCGCATTGACTGCGATGTGACGCAATGAGATCGAACGGCCGTTCGCAGTCGGGTAATTGATCTCCCGCCAGCGCGGACCGGCATCGTTGGCGGCGTCGCGCAACATCTCTTCGATCTTGCCGCGGCATTCGACGCTGACGGCGTCGGCCCAGCGCTGATCGCGAAGGCGGCTGAAATCCTCGCGCGCCAGATCGCCGTTGGACACCGCGATGTCGCGAATGACGCCGCTGCGATCGATGATAAGCGCCATGTCGCCGCCGGCGGCAACGACGGCGGCGGCGGCCTCGGGATCAAGCGCGCCCAACAGATTTCGCGTGAAATCAGGCCCGGCGCGCTCGGGAGGAGACGTTTTTTTCGCCATCGAACCCTGCACTCGCCTTTCGCCTTGACCGCCCGCGTTCAGCGCGCTGCGAGGCGTCTCACAGCAGCTTCGGCGCACATGACTGCTTCCTGCGCATCGGCCGCCATGGTGTCGGCGCCGACCTCGGCCACCAATTCCGGCCGCGCAAGAAATAACCGCCCCCCGACGAGCACGCTTATGTCGCGATTTTTGGACGCTCGTCTTACTGACATAATGAAGTGCGCGATTTGTTCAAGGCAGTTGTCACCGCTGGCTGTCACTCCGAACACATCGAACCGATGCGCCTGAGCGGCGGCCGCCACATCTTCCGCCACTCCGGAGAATTCCCCCCACGTCCGCCAGCCTGAACGGCGAAAGAATTCTTCAAGAATCACCAGTCCGAACGTGTGCTGTTCGCCTGGCGCGGGTGCAAAAAGCGCCGCGTGTTCGCACCCGCCCTGGGGCGGGCGGGCGCTCAGTTCGCGCACCAGCTGCTGCAAACGCCCCAGCCCGATGGTGACGTCGGCGTAGCTCACCCGGTCGTCGAGCCAAAGATCGCCCAGCCTGCGCGCGGCTGGGGCCAGCAAGTCGAGATAGATGGTCTCGATGGAGACGCCCTGCTGCAACAATCCGCCAACTATGGCGAGCAGCGATTCGCGCTCCTGGGAGAGCGCGAAAAGCGCAAAATTCTCTGTTAATTCAGGAGATAACGGCGCTCTCTCCACGCCCTCGGAAGCGCTGTGCGCCAGCATCAGGCGGGGAATGATCTCGCCCTCGACGATCTGGCTCAGCTGTTCGGCGCGCCGGCGCGTTTCGATCTTGGCGGTTGGCGCTCGCGACCTTGGGCGTTTGAGCGCGTCCGGAGTCTCTCCGCAGAGATCAACTGCATATGATTGCGAAAGGTTGCCCAAGGCGCACCCCCGTCGATTTGCCGCGGAGATAATAGTGTCGCGGAGCTCCGCACCCCGCCTTCCTCGCCCGTGCCGGCCCGCGTTGATGTCGCGCGTCCGTCACGCCGCCCAGACGCTAACCAGACTTAACGCTGTCTGGCGAGAACAATTTGGCCGCAATGTGGGAAATGTCCAGTCATATTGACGTTCCATTAGATTGACACTTCGCAAGCCGGGGTTCAGTCTCGTCCGATCGAACAAGCAGCACCGGGAGTTGACCCATGGCCGTATTCCGGCTGTCGCACCGCGACGAGGTTGAGCTCAATCGTTCCGTCATCGACCAATGGCTCGACACCATCGCGCCAAGTCCGTGGCCGTCGCACGCGGGATCGCCGATCGGACAGGGCGAACGCACGACGCCTGCGCGGGCGCGCCACCCGCTCTACAGCACCGACGAACGCGCGCGGCGCGACGCGTCGCCTTGGACGTTGGTGCAGGGGGTGCTGGCGCCGCTGCAGTTTCTGGTCTTCGCCATCAGCATCGTTCTGGTCGTGCGCTTTCTGGCGACCGGCGAGGGCTACTGGCTCGCGACCGCGTCGATCGTCGCCAAAACGCTTGCGCTCTACCTCATCATGGTCACCGGCTCGATCTGGGAGAAAGAGGTCTTCGGCAAATGGCTGTTCGCACGTCCGTTCTTTTGGGAGGACGTGTTCAGCATGGTGGTGATCGCGTTGCACACGCTCTACGTGGCGGCGTTGATCACGGGCTGGGGCACGCCGCAGCAACAAATGCTGATCGCTATCGCGGCGTACGCGGCGTACCTCATCAACGCGGCGCAGTTTCTTCTCAAGCTGCGTGAAGCGCGCCTTGAAGCGGTGCACACGCGGGCGCACGGCCCGCTCATGCGGACCCCCGCATGAGCGGCGCCCTGGCCGCGGTGCGGGCCCCTGACCTTGAGGTGCGGCGCGAGCGCGGGCAACGCGAGGTATTCTGCGGCCTGACCAGCATTGTGTGGCTGCACCGCAAGATCCAGGACGCCTTCTTCCTCATCGTTGGATCGCGCACCTGCGCCCATCTGATGCAATCGGCGGCCGGGGTCATGGTGTTCGCCGAGCCGCGTTTCGCGACTGCAATCCTCGAAGAAAAAGACCTCGCGGGTTTGGCCGACGCTGATCAAGAGCTCGATCGTGCGGTCGATACGCTGCTGGCGCGCCGCCCCGACATCAAGCTGCTGTTCCTGGTCGGCTCGTGCCCATCGGAAGTCATCAAACTCGATCTCTCGCGCGCGGCGGTCAGGCTGACGCAGAAGCATCTTTCAAAGACGCGCGTACTGAACTTCTCCGGTAGCGGCATCGAAACCACGTTCACACAAGGCGAGGACGCCTGCCTCGCGGCCCTGGTCCCGGAAGCGCCGACAACCGGCGACGACGCCCTCCCTTCCCTGCTCGTCGTCGGGGCGCTTCCGGACATTGTCGAGGATCAGTTCAAGCGTGTGTTCGCGGAACTCGGTATCGGGCCGGTCGGCTTCTTTCCCGCCCGACGCGCCGGCGACATGCCCGCAATCGGCAAAGCCGCCATGGCGTTGTTTGCACAACCCTATCTCGGCGACACCGCGCGCGCCCTCGCCCGGCGCGGGGTCAGAAAGCTCGACGCCGTGTTTCCGTTCGGCGCGGACGGAACAACGGCATGGTTCCAAGCTGCGGCCGAAGCCTGGGGCGTCAGCGCTGACGCGTTCGAGCGCGTGATCGCACCCCATCGTGAGCGCGCGCGCCGCGCCGTTGCCGCGCACGCAGCCACGCTCAGCGGCAAAAGCGTGTTCTTCTTTCCCGATTCGCAGCTTGAGCCGTCGCTGGCGCGCTTCCTTGCGTGCGAACTCGACATGCGCCCGATCGAGGTCGCCACGCCCTATCTCAATCGCGATCTGATCGAACCCGAACTGCAGCGCCTGGGAACCGCGCCGCTCAGCGAGGGACAGGACGTCGACGCCATGCTCGACCGCTGCCGCGCGGCGCGTCCCGATCTCGTGGTGTGCGGCCTGGGTCTCGCCAATCCGCTCGAGGCGGAGGGCTTCACCACCAAGTGGTCCATCGAACTGGTGTTCTCGCCGGTGCATGGCTTCGAGCAGGCCGGCGACCTCGCCGCCCTGTTTTCACGCCCCTTCGCGCGCCGCGCCAACTTGAGAGTGTAATGCAGCTCGCGGTTTGGACATATGAAGGCCCGCCTCATGTCGGCGCGATGCGAATCGCAACGGCGATGGAGGGCGTGCACTACGTGCTGCACGCACCGCAGGGCGACACCTACGCCGATCTGCTTTTCACCATGATCGAGCGCCGCGGCAAGCGGCCGCCGGTCACCTACACGACCTTTCAGGCGCGCGACCTCGGCGGCGACACCGCCGAGCTGTTCAAAACCGCGGCGCGCGCAGCGTACGACCGCTTCAAGCCGGCGGCGATCATGGTCGGCGCATCGTGCACCGCAGAACTGATCCAGGACGATCCCGGCGGCATGGCCCGCGCCTTGGGTTTGCCCGTGCCGGTGGTGCCGCTTGAGCTGCCGTCCTACCAAAAGAAAGAGAATTGGGGCGCCTCGGAGACTTTCTATCAAATGGTGCGCGCCTTTGCGCCGACGGCGCGCACGCGCGACGGCGTCGCGCGCGCCAGCTGCAACGTGCTCGGCCCCGCAGCGCTCGGCTTTCGCCATCGCGACGATCTCCAGGAAATACTGAAGCTGCTGGGCGAACTCGGCGTTACCGTGAACGTGGTCGCGCCGCTGGGCGCCTCGCCCAGCGACCTGGCCCGGCTCGCCGACGCCCACTTCAACGTCGTTCTCTATCCTGAAATCGCCGCCACGGCGGCGAGCTGGCTTGAGCGCACCTTCGGGCAAAAATCGACGAAGACGATCCCGATCGGTCACAACGCGACCCGTGCTTTCGTCGCCGAGGTCGCGGCTCTTGCCGGCGTCGACGCCGACGCTGCGCTTTCGCCTGCGCATGCGCGGCTGCCATGGTGGTCGCGCTCGGTTGATTCCAATTACCTTACCGGCAAGCGTGTGTTCATTTTCGGCGACGCCACCCACGCCATCGCCGCCGCCCGCGTGGCGCGCGAAGAGCTCGGCTTCGAAGTCGTGGGGCTCGGCAGCTATTCGCGCGAGTTCGCCCGCGAGGTGCGTGCAGCAGCGGCCGAACTTGGCCTGGAGGCGCTCATCACCGACGACTACCTCGCGGTCGAAGCGGCGGTGCGCGACACCGCGCCAGAACTGGTGCTGGGCACCCAGATGGAGCGCCACATCGCCAAGCGCCTCGGCATCGCCTGTGCGGTCATCTCGGCGCCTTGCCACGTGCAGGACTAC
>CAZNTI010000106.1:0-6618 GCA_964575885.1 uncultured Terricaulis sp. | reverse complement strand
GAAAACGTACCGCTACCGCGGTCACTCGATGTCGGATCCGGCCAAGTACCGCACCAAGGAAGAGGTCGACGCCATTAAGAGCAAGCAGGATCCTATCGAGCACGTGAAGAAGCTGCTGCTCGACGCCGGCTATGCGAGCGACGAAGACCTCAAGACGATCGATCGCGACATCCGCGAGATCGTGGTGGCTTCCGCCGAGTTCGCGCAGGCGAGCCCTGAGCCGGAGCCGAGCGAGCTGCTGCTGGATGTGTACCTGTGATGCTGCGCTTGTCGCGCGCACCGCACACCCTTCCCATTAACGGAGGGGGCGCAGAACAAAATAAGGGGAGGACCTAATGACGCCGGAACTCAACTACCTCGCCTACACGATTGCGCTCTTCTTCGCGGTGGTGATGGTTCAGGCCTTCACCGCCATCCGCAACAATGGCGGCCTCGCGATGGCCAACAATCGCGACAACCTGAAGCCGCCGACGACGCTTCAGCTGCGCACCAAGCGACTCACCGACAATTTCCGCGAGAATCTCTGGTTCTTCGCGCCGCTGGTCCTGATCGCGGCGATCGCCGGCATCTCCAATCAATGGACCGTCCTGGGCGCCCAGATATTTTTCTGGTCGCGGCTCGGGCATGCGGTCTGGTACATCGCCGGGTGGCCGATCGTGCGGCCGCTGTTCTGGCTGGCTGGCGTCGTCGCCTGCGCGATGATCTTCCTGGCGTTGTTCAGCGTGCTGGCCTGATGCACATCCGCGAGATCGAGAGAATCGACGAATTCCCGGAAGCGGCGACCACGTGGGCGCCGTACTACCGCTATTACATGATCTATGAGTTCGATCTCGGCGACGGGCGCGTGGTGCTGGCTGAAGTTGAGCCCGATGACGCCCGGAAGGACGGCGTGCACTTCATCGCCGGGATAATGGGGGTCTTCGACTCTGCCGATCATAGCCGCCGGCTCGGCTCGCTCTACGATGTTGCGCAAGCCGCCGAGATCATCGCTGAACTGCAGCGGCGCAATCCATCCCTCGACCGCATCTTCGTCACTGAAGCGGACCGCGCGCCTCAGCTCGACGTTTCCCGCCTGAAAGGCGCTCCATGACGCAAATCCTGATGCCCGCGCTCTCTCCGACAATGGAGGAAGGCAATCTGGCCAAGTGGCTGGTGAAGGTCGGCGACAAGATTGAACCGGGTCAAGTCATTGCCGAGATCGAGACCGATAAGGCGACGATGGAAGTCGAAGCCGTCGACGAAGGTACGGTGACCGCGCTTTTGATCGAAGAGGGCGCGCAAGGCGTGAAGGTCAACACGCCGATCGCGGAGTTGAGCGAGAACGGCGCCGCCGAGCGACGTGCTCCCCCGGGAGGGGGAGGTGGCGAGCGTAGCGCGCCGGAGGGGGCGGCAGCATCGCCCCCTCAGTCAGCGCTGCGCGCTGACAGCTCCCCCTCTCGGGGGAGCATAGGCGTCTCAGCTGTGAGCGCGGATCCCGAAATTCCCGCCGGCGCGCAAATGATCAAAACCACGGTGCGCGACGCCTTGCGCGACGCTATGGCCGAAGAAATGCGCCGCGACGACACCGTGTTCGTGATGGGCGAAGAGGTCGCCGAGTATCAGGGCGCCTACAAGGTCACGCGCGAATTGCTGCAAGAATTCGGCCCGATGCGCGTGGTCGACACGCCCATCACCGAGCACGGCTTCGCAGGTTTGGGCGTAGGCGCCGCGATGGCGGGACTGAAGCCGATCGTCGAGTTCATGACCTGGAACTTCGCGATGCAGGCGATCGATCACATCATCAATTCCGCCGCCAAGACGCTCTATATGTCCGGCGGCCAGATAAAATCCTCGATCGTGTTTCGCGGACCCAATGGCGCCGCCGCCCGCGTGGCCGCGCAGCACAGCCAGGACTATTCGTCGTGGTATGCGCACGTGCCTGGCCTGATCGTGATCGCGCCGTATGACGCCGCCGACGCCAAGGGCCTCCTGAAGGCCGCCATCCGCAATCCGAACCCCGTCGTCTTCCTTGAGCACGAAATGCTCTACGGCGTGGAGTTCGATGTGCCCGACATCGCCGATTGGGTTGTGCCCATCGGCAAAGCCAAGGTGAGGCGCCTCGGCGCCGACGTCACCATAACCGCGCATTCGCGCATGGTGGGGCTGGCGCTTAAGGCTGCCGAGCAGCTGGCCGAAGAGGGGATCGACGCCGAGGTGATCGATCTGCGCACGCTGCGCCCGCTCGATACGGTCACGATCATCGAAAGCGTGAAGAAGACGAACCGTCTCGTTGCCGTCGAAGAGGGGTGGGGTCAGTCCGGGATCGGGGCTGAGGTCTGCGCCCGGGTCGCGGAGGGTGCGTTCGACTATCTCGACGCGCCGCCGGCGCGGGTGCATCAGGTTGACGCGCCGCTGGCGTATGCGGCCAATCTCGAGGCGCTGGCTCTGCCCAGCGTCGACAAGATCGTCGCCGCGGTCAGAGCGGTGACCTATCGCTAAGGGGGACATACGATGACGGAAGGCGAAGTCGTTGAGCAATTGGTGAGCTTCACCAACATCCTTTTGACGGGCGTATCGCTCATCTTCTCGGTGGTGTCGGCCTATGTGGTGGCGCTCAATTATTTCATAGGCTCGTCCAATTTCATGGCGCGCTTCGGCAGCTTCATCTTCGTCAGCCTCGTGCTGGGCATGCTGATGATGGTGATGATGGGCGCGCAATCGACGCACGCGGGTCTGGTCGCGCGCCTCAACGAGCTTGAGGCGGCCGGCGAACTCACGGCCGCGGGGCGCGCCGTTCTTGCCAACGCGACGCCTGAATGGGTCGGCATGTTTTCTGGCACGAACTACAGCATCGACAGCATCGTCAACCTTTGCACCATGATCGGCCTCGGCTTCGTCTACGTCGCGCTCGCCTATCTGACCTTCCTGCACCGCTGGTCGCCGGACGCCATCCCGGTGTCGATTGAGGAACGGAGGCCCGCGCGATGAGCTCAGAGATCACCATGCCCGCGCTGTCGCCCACCATGGAAGAGGGCAACCTCGCCAAATGGCACGTGAAGCCAGGCGACAGAATCGAGCCCGGGCAGGTGATCGCCGAGATCGAAACCGACAAAGCGACCATGGAAGTTGAAGCGGTCGATGAAGGGGTGATCGCGGAATTGCTGGTCGCCGAGGGCGCACAAGGGGTGAAGGTCAACGCGCCCATCGCGCGCCTTGAGGGCGAGACGGCGTCCCATCCTCCCCCGCGCGCGGGAGAGGTGGCCGCGAAGCGGCCGGAGGGGGCGGTATCGCCTCCCCCCTTCAGTCCCTCAGCTCCGCTTCATGACAGCTCCCCCGCAAGCGGGGGAGCAAAGGATCGCCTGTTCGCTTCGCCGCTTGCGCGACGCCTGGCCGCGCAAGGGGGCATCGATCTCTCCGGCCTGCGCGGCACCGGCCCGCACGGCCGCATCGTCAAACGCGATATCGACGCCGCCCAACAGGCGGCCCCGCAACAGCCAAAGCCAGCGCCCTCGCGCCAACTGACGATCGGGTCGGCGCTCGCCGATACGCCCGCGCCGCGACGGTCGCTGGAGCAGATGGGCGTGCGCGCCGGCTCCTACGACCTCGTACCGCTGGATCTGATGCGCAAAACCATCGCCAAGCGCATGACCGAGAGCTTCCGCGATGTGCCGCACTTTCCGCTCACGGTCGACATCGAGATCGACGCGCTGTTGAAGGCGCGTACTGAAATCAACAAGCGCTTTGCCGACCACGGTGTGAAGGTGTCGGTCAACGACATGTGCATCAAGGCTGCGGCGCTGGCGCTCAAGATGGTGCCGGAAGCCAATGCGTCCTTCACCCCCGACGGCATCGCTATGCACCATCACGCCGACGTCGCCGTGGCGGTGGCGATACCGGGCGGTCTGATCACGCCGATCGTGTGGGCCGCGGAAAGCAAAGGGCTCGCGCAGATCAGTCACGAGATGGCCGATCTGGCCGAGCGCGCCCGGCAAAAAAAGCTGAAGCCCGAAGAGTTTCAGGGCGGCACGTTTTCGATCTCCAACATGGGCATGATGGGGATCAAGCACTTCGCCTCCATCATCAACGAGCCGCACGGCATGATCATGTCGATAGGCGCCGGTGAAAAACGCCCGGTGGTGAAGAACGATGCGCTGGCCATCGCCACAATGATGAGCGTGACCGTTACTTGCGATCACCGCGTCGTCGACGGCGCGCTGGGGGCGGCGTTCCTGAAGGCGTTCCGCGGCTTCCTGGAAGACCCGATGGCGATGCTGCTGTGAACGCCGGCTTAAAGGCGTCTAACCTTCCGGAGCGTGTTGTGGCGCGTGGGCAGGCGCGCTAAATCCCCGGCCAGGGACGCGCGATGGATCAGTTGCAAACGGCGGCGAGCGCGCTCATCCGCAGCGCGGGGGACCTTTGGTTCGCGGCGGTGATCGCGGCGTTCGTGGTTATGGTGTGTGAGAGCGCCAAGCCCAAACCGAGCCCCGGCGAGCCCAAGGACGAGCCCGGCGGTGTCGGCCTGTTGGCGATGATCTTGAGCCTGGTGACGCCGCTGCTGCTCATGATCCACGCGTTCATGAACGCCGGCCGCGCCCCCCCGGCGCTGCTCGGCGCCGTCGTGGTGATCGCAACGGCGGTTGTCGCGGCGGCGCTGGTCGGCTGGGCGATCGCATCGCGCGCAGCGCCGGTCGGGCGCTCGCTGAGCCGGGCCGCGCCCTACCTTGCGGTGGCGGTGTTCGCGCTGACGCTGTGGATCAGCTGGCGCAGCGCCATCGAACTGGTGCACGTCTACGTACTGGGCGCGGCCGGCGCCTAGGCCGCAGCTCCTGCCTGGCGGAGCTTCTTGGTCACCATCACGGCGAGCTGCTGAGACACTGTCTGGCGCAGCTCAACCTTGTAGTTCGGCAGTTCGGCGAGCTGGTGGACGGCGTCCAGGTGGGCTGCGACGACATCGGTGTTGAGCGGAGCGTCCATGCCGACGCCCTTCAGGTAGTTGAACAACGATGAGGTCGAAGAAGCAAGCATGCGGTCGTTCATGTCGGCCGCGAGCGCGCTCAGCTGCCCGGAGGTCAGCGCCAGCTCGCGCATGGCGTCGGGCGCTTGCTGGCTTGCAGCTTCCAGGAGCGCGCGCAGGCGCTCGACATACATGCGCGCCAGCCCTTTGCGGATCTGCAGCTCCGGCGCGTCAGCGCGCGCCTCGTTGGCGTCGAACAGGCGCCGGCGCGGGCCGTCATAGCCCCCGTCGCGCCGCCGCCGCCGGCACGGTCCGACATAAGCCGTGCTCTCGACGAAATCGCGCCGGCGGGCGCGCACTTCCTGTACGCGCCGGATCAGCGCAGCAGTTGAAAACGGACGTTGCACCAGTTCGTCGACGCCGGCGCGGCGCGCGAGTTCGATCTCGCTGGGGCGACCGCGGTCGGTCAACAACACTACCGGCAAGCGGCGAAAGGCATCGCCCGCTTCTCCGGCGCGAATCCGCTTGGTGAGGGCAAGCCCGTCTTCGCCGCGCTCGTCCCACGCTGCAAACAGGATATGGGGCGAAACATAGGGCAGGGCGGCCAGGCAGTGCTGAGCGTCGGTCACGTGATCGACGCGAACGCGGCCGAGCCCGCGCAGCGTCTCCATCGTGAGCCTGCGTTGGAAGCCCTGCTCGTCGACCACAAGCAGTCTCAGCGCTGAAGGTTCGCTTGCACTCATGTCCGCCACCAAGGCGGCGACCCTAACCGCAGGCTCGTTAATATTCATGGCTGTAGAGACCGAATATCAGCGTAAACATTGGCTGAATCGGCTAAGAGACCGCGTATGCTGTCGCTATTCCTCGCCTCGTTCGTGACCTTCTTCGTAGCCATCGATCCGGTGGCGATGGCGCCGATGTTCACCACCATGACGGCGCGGATGGGCGCGGCCTGGCGCAACCGGATGGCTTGGCGCTCGATCGCCTACGCCACCTTCATCCTGCTCGCCTTCGCCTTCGGCGGCGCCTGGCTCCTGGAGCAGATCCACGTCTCCATCGACGCCTTCCGTATTGCCGGGGGCCTGCTGCTGTTTTTGATCGCGGTCGATATGCTGTTTGAAAAGCGAGCCGAACGGCGCGACGAGCGCGCCGAGAAAGTGGCGGCCGAGCAAGCCAAGCACCCCGAGCATCAGGACGACATCTCGGTGTTTCCGCTCGCTATCCCGCTGATTGCAGGGCCGGGCGCGATCGCTTCGATCATGCTGTTCTTCGCACAGCACGAAGGCGCGGTTGAGCGCACCATGATCCTCTTGGGCGCCGGCGCGAATCTCGCTTTGTGCCTTGGCGCCTTTCTGCTTGCGGGGCCTATATCCAAGATCATGGGTCCGGCCGTGGGGTCGATGCTGACCCGGGTGTTCGGGATTCTGCTCGCCGCCCTGGCGGCGCAATTCGTGGTCGATGGCATCCGCAACGTGTTCGGGCTGAGCGGCTAGATTTGCACCCCAGCCCGGCCAAACCGCGCCTTCACGTCGCCGGCAATGTTGCTAAGTAAGCGTCATGAGCACTCCCTTCGACGTCATCGTCATCGGTTCGGGCCCGGGCGGTTACGTGACCGCGATCCGCGCCGCGCAGCTGGGCCTGAAAAACGCCATCGTCGAGCGCGACAAGCTCGGCGGCAACTGCCT
>CAZNTI010000105.1:0-6738 GCA_964575885.1 uncultured Terricaulis sp. | reverse complement strand
GCCCGCGCTTGCACCGGCAACCGCGCTCGAGACGGGGCTCAGCCGGCTTGCAGCGGCGCTTTGGGGGGACGGATGACGGGAAGCCGGCCGACGACGACGAGCGGGTTCCACGCCAGCGCGCTGGCGATCTCGCGCCACGAAGCGCGGCGCTCTCGCTGCAGCCCGCGGCGGGCCGCCCAGATTGGGCCGAGGCCGGCGAGGCCGGCGATGAATCCGCGCCACGCCGCAAGGCCGCGTCCGCTTGCCAGCGCAACGCTGACGGCGGCGACGTTGGCCAGCATGTGCAGCGGCAGCAGCGGCCACAACAGCGGCGCGGGCATACATTTGAAGAAGGTCCATACCCGGTTGCGGGCCCCGTG
The DNA here is from genome assembly GCA_964575885.1 of uncultured Terricaulis sp. Taxonomy (GTDB): domain Bacteria; phylum Pseudomonadota; class Alphaproteobacteria; order Caulobacterales; family Aquidulcibacteraceae; genus Vitreimonas. Next base: position 6,379 of record CAZNTI010000105.1, on the reverse strand, counting down.
ATAGTCGGCGAAGGGGTTGCGAACGCCTGCCGCGCCGCCGCCGACATGTGCGACCACGGCCGTTGGCGATTGCAGGATTGCGTGTCCCGCCAAACGCAGCCGGAAACAGAGATCGACATCCTCGAAATAGCAAAAATAGCGGCTGTCGAAGCCGCCGGCGGCCTCGAATGCGTCGCGCCGCACCAGCATGGCGGCCCCGCAGGCAGCGAAACTTTCGCCAAGCGGGGGAGGGCGCCCGCGGGGGCGTCCGTAGTTTGAACGATAGGCAAGCCCGCTTGCGTGCATCACGTCGCCCGTGCCGTCGAACTGGTGGGGCGCGTCGGCGCGGACCTGGGTTGAGCCGATGGCGGCGGCCCCGGGGTGGCGCTCCGCGAGGGCGATGATGTGGGCCATCCAATCCGGTTCGGGAAAGGCGTCGGGGTTGAGGAAGATGAGATAGCGCGACCGGGTGCGCGCGGCGGCGCGGTTGTTGGCTTCCGCAAACCCGAGATTGGCGTGCATCTGCATGATGTGCGCGCCGGCGGGCAGATCGGCGCCGGTCGGGCGCTCCTCGCTGCGTGAGGCGTTGTCGACGACAACAAGGCGCCAGCGGGTTTCGCTCTGCGCTTCCAGCGCTGTGCGCTGACGCGCGAACCAGCGTCGTGAGTTGTAGGTGACGACGACAACGGTGGCGAGTGGGGCGGTCACGCGCGATTGCCTTGGCCGAACCGGTGCAGCGCCTCCAGCAGAGAATCCGGCGCGAGCGGGCCTGCGAGTTTATGGGTGAGCTTGAACACCGGCGACGGTGGCGCTGTCAGCGCTGCGATATCGTCGGACGTGGCGGGCGCGCGCAAGCGTTCGCTGTCGGGGCCGAAGTGCAGGCGATGCGCGGCGGGAAGCCTGGGCGTTTCGTCCCAGCAGCGGCGGAATTGCGGATCAGCCGCGTAGGCGGCGGCAAAACTCTTGTGCAGCCAATAATAGTCGTCGCGCGTGCTGCGGCCGCGCCAATAGGCGCCGACATGGGCGCGCCATATCGTGATGATATGCGCGTGGGGCGCTGCGGCCAGAAACCAACTCGCCAGCATCCGCTCCGCGTCAAGGCCCTCGAACGCAAAGAAGCCGTTCGGCATGTGCGCCGCCAGCCATTGATCGAGCGGGCGCGCGCACATGGCGGTGGCGTCCGCCCACACGCCGCCATGGCGATAGAGCAGCTCGACGCGGATCTGGTCGCTGAGCGCCTCCGGCTGCTTTGGGGCAGCGTCGAACGCCGCCAGCGTTGCCGCCGGCAGCCAATCATCGAGAGCGGTGCGGTCGAGCGCGAGCACGCGCCAGCCGGGATTGAGCCGGCGCCAGCTGGCGAGGCATGCCTGCGCGGTTTCGGGCGCGTGCGCCCAGCCCTGCAGCCAGAGCGTCCAGATGGTGCGCGGGAGCGGATGGGGCATGGAGGCTAGACCGCGGTGCAGACAAAGGCTGTCTGCTGCAGGCCGTCGCCTGGGGCGTAGACTGCGTCGATGCGCCAGCCGGCGCGCTCTACGAGCGCTGCGAGATCGTCGGGGTGGTGAACGCTCTGGTTTCCTGGCAGCTCGGGTCGCGCTTCGAAAAACGGCGCCGCGCTTTCATCGGCGAAGGCGGTGAAATAGAGCCGGCCTTCGGCTTTCACCGCGCGGCGCACCTGGCGCAGCGCAAGCGCCGCCTCTTGGGGATTGTGATGGGTGATGACCGAGAACATTGACGCTGCGTCGCAGGCCGGCGCCCCCAGCGCGGTCAAAGCGTCGTCCGCCTGTTCGCCGCCGTCGCGATTGTAGTACGCGTTGCGGGCGTCGAGGCGAGCAAAGCGCAGGCGCGGATCGGCAATGTTGGCTTGCAGCCAGGCGATCGCCTCGGCATGGACGTCGACCCCGAAATAGAGGCCGAATGGCAGGTCGAGATTGAGAATGGTGCGGGCGAAACGCACGCCGCAGCCGAAATCCAAGACGCTGCGCGTCTCGAACGACGCCCACCCGAATCGCTTGCGCATGCTTTCCAGCAGCCGAAAGCCGGTGACCTCGGCGGGATAGCGCGAAACCTCGGCGGCGTTGAAATCGAACGGGGGCTCCACGAAGCAAAACCGGGTCGCCGGTTCCGGCGACAACCGTTCGCGAAAGATGGTGCTTGGCCGCGTCATTGGCGCATCGCTCATTCAAGTCTGGCGAACATGACGTGCCCGCGTTGCCGGAGCTTGAATCCGAGCTTCGGCAGCGCCGCTTCGAAATAGGCCGCAGGACTTTGCCCTTCGCGCTCCGGCGACACGTCTATGGCAAGCTTGCGCGGGCGGATGTCGCCAAGCCCGTCGACGATTTCCGGCTCCACGCCCTCGGCTTCCAGCTTGAGGAAGTCAAGCTGGGAAACGCCGCGGTCGCGGCAATAGTCGGCAAGCGAAAACACGGCGATATCCAGATGCGCGATGGCGGCGCCATCGTCGGGCGACAACAGAGAGTGCTCGACGCTCGACGCCGAAAGGTTGAGCGGCATACGCTGGGTGCGGGCGTAGAGCCCCGCTGCATTGAGCGTGACGTTGGCGAAGCGGGCGAGGTTCTCGGCGGCGCAGGCGAAATTGGCCGGCGCCGGTTCGAACACATGCACGTGCGCCCCGACCGCCGCAGCGCTGAGCGAGAAGCCCCCGACGTAGGCGCCGCAATCGACGACGATGTCGCCTGGCTCGACAGTCACAAATCCGGGCAAGGCATATTTGCGCTCAAGCCACTGCCGGTAGCCGCAAAGCACGTGGGCAAGCTTCACGAGCGGCATCGGACGCGGAAAAGCGATCTCCGCGCCGCCCTGGCGCACCAGCGTGCGCGCTTCGGTCAGCACGAACGCGGTCGGAACGAACGCGGCGTGCGCCTGCGACATGAGCGCATAGAGGTCGCAGCGGGTTTGCTCGGGGAGCGCTGCGGCGATGGCGCGCAGTCCGGACTCAAGCTGCAGCGACGCGCTGGCGACGTTGGGGAAAAACGGGGCCTCCACGGGATCGAAACTAGCCCAAGTGCGCGCCCGGGCGAAAGCGCGCACGCGCTCGGCCCGCAGGGGCGCTTCGCCTTACCCCCGCGCGCGCGCGAACATGCGCATCGCGTTCGGCTCGCCCCGTTGGGCGTGCAGGTGAGGAAAAGGCGCATCGGGCCGCGGCAGTCCTGGAAACGGGCACAGGACGTCCCAGCCGTGGCCAGCTTCGACAATGTTCATCTCAATGAGATCGTCGGGGCGGGCAGCGAAGTAGCGGCGCACGTCCGCATGATGGCGATGGTAGGCCGCGACGTATCGGTCTTTGTCAAACTCGACGGTTTCGTGCAGGAGCATGCGCCGCATGATCGGTACGTCGTCATGTCGAGAATTGAGCGGAAAGCGCGCCGCCGCGAAGGCCGCCGACTGCAGCCACCCATCGAGCGATCGCGTCAGCAGGACGAATTTCGAACCGGGGAATTTATAGTCGAGGTATTTGTAGAACAGCGCGACGCCGTTGTCGGCGCCGCCCTCAAGCTGCGCCAAGGCTTCAAACGGAGGATTGTGTGCGACCCGCTCGTACCCCAACTCAAGAGCGCATTGCAGAACGAGTTGGTGCCGGTGCGGCCGAGCCCTATCCCCCAACACGGAGGTCGAATCATATCCAAGCGGCCAGTGTAGTCGCTTGCCGCTCACACCCACAGCCCCACGACGTTGGCGATGGTGATGCCCATGGCGGTTCCGGTGACGCTCTCGCGCAAGAACACCAAGTTGGAATTCGACACCGGCGACAGCGCGCTGGAGGCCAGCGTCACCTGGTTTACCTGCAGGGTGCCGTCGGTCAGCGATTTCACGCCCGTAAAGGAGCCGGTGGCGCCGTCGGCGCTGGCGTCGATGGTGGCGACGGCGCCGACGCCCTGCGGACCCATGTTGAGCAGCACGCCGGCTTGGCGGAACACCCGGCCGACCACCGCCTGCATCATCGGACTGATGTCGAGCGCGATGACGCGATTGGGCGTCTGGTCGGTGGGATCGCCGATCTGGATGGTCTCGCCGTTGGCCCAGCCGGAGAGCGCTGCGGCGCTGACCACGGTCAGCTGGTTGTTGGCCGGCTGCGCCTTGACCCATGCCGACTGGTCGGGGGTCTTTGAGGTGTTCCAGATGCGCAGATAACAGACCCCGCTCATGTAGGTGTTGTTGAAGAATAGCCCGCTATCGGCGCTGGTGAGCGTGATGACGTCGCCGCTGACCGATGAGATCACCGCGGTGCGGGGGTTCTGCACGCGCGTGGTGTCGTTGCGATAGATCGAGACCACGCCTGTTCCGCCCGGGGTGAACTTGAGGCGGCGCTCGTCGGCGGCGGCGACCCTGCACCAGACGCCGCTGCCGCTGCCGCGGGCGTACAGCGCCTCTGCGTCCTCGACGAAACAGCGCCAACCGGGTTGCGGGACCAATTCTTCCCAGACGCCGTCACGATAGTAGGCGAGCGCGCCCTCCGCCATCGCCCCCCACGCGGCGCCGGTCTTGCCGGCCGGCAGCAGGTAGATGTCGCCGTCGGTCGGGCTTGAGGGTTGCGCAGCGAGGCTGGCTGAGCGCGCCGAGAGTTGAGTGAGCGCGTCCAGACGCAGCAGCGACTCGTTCACAGTGACGTGTTTCTGGGCCTGGCCTGCGGCCAAATAGGGCAAGCCGAGGCGGGTGGATGATTCGCTCATGTGTGCTCCTGTTGCCGCAGAAGCTTAGTTCGGGGCGCGGACGGTCTGATTGGCGGGGCGCTTTCCCCGCTTTTCGGCCCCCGCCGCATCCTCCGGCGCCCACATTGCGAGGATTTAACGGATTGGTTTTTCGACTTATTTCGTTGAACGGAGACTGCAACCTGGATGCGCCTAGCATCCGCGCGCGCTTGGTGATTGGGCGGGTTTGATGTTATCTTGTCCAGGCTCAAGCGGGTGAGCAAACGGGGCCTTATGCCAATGAGCGACGCCATGGTCTTTGTGCTGCACGATGCGGCCGACGACGAATACGCCAAGGCGATAGCGGCGGGCTTGGCCCCGCGCGTCGTATTTGCAACGCCGCTGCCGCAGGCCAGCGTGCCCACCCGCTTCGGCGCGGGCGCCGTCTGCGTCGTGCTGTGGACGCCAAAGCTTGCGGCTGCACAAGGGCTTGCGCGCGTGCAGGCGGCGCTGCCGAAGGCTGGCGGCAATGTTCTTATCTGCAGCGTCGCCGGCCAGGACACCCCGGCCGCTCTCAACGACTACGGGATTATGACGATGGCCGGTCGCGCCGACGTCGACGTCGACAACGTCGCCGCAGGTCTCGATTACATCGCCGCCGGCATGGCCGAGCACGACAAACTGAGCCGCGGACATTCGAAAGCCGCGCCGAAGCTCGGCGCCAGTGCGCTCGCAGTCAACCGTCGCGACGGCAACCTTGCCGCCCGCAGCGCGTATGGGCTGGCGCTTACGCTCGCCGCCGCCGGCGTCACCGCGCCGTTAATCACGCAGATGGCTCAAGCCAGCGGCGAGAACGTCAAATCCGCGGCGCCGCCCGCACCGCAATTGCGCCTGTCGATGTCCGAAACCGCTGACGCGGCGACCGTTGGGTTGGCCACGGAGATCGCGGACAGCAGCACCCCGAGCGTCGATGAATGGCTGACCGAGCCGTCGTCGCCAGCCCCGATCACCGCGCTGGAGCGTCGCGCGCCCGAACCGGTGCTGCTGCAGACGGGGGCCGCGCCGGTTGAAGTTGCTGCGGCGTCTGAACTGCTGCTGGCGACGCCGTTCTTTGAGGCGCCCGCGTCGCTGCCGGTGAAGGCTGAACCGGTGGTGGTGGAGATGGTGGTGCGCACCAAGGCCAAGGCGTCCCCGCCCACACTCTGAGCACGCGATTGAAGGTTCTGGTCACAGGCGGCGCAGGCTTTATAGGCTCGGCGGTATGCCGCCGTTTGGCCGGCGCGGACGGCTGGTCGGTGCTCAATCTGGATGCGCTAACCTACGCCGCCGATCTGCGTTCACTTGAGACCGTCGCCCACCGCGACAACTACCGGTTCGTAGAGGGCGACATTTGCGACCGGGCTTTGCTCGACGCGCTGTTCGCGGAATTCCGCCCCGACGCGGTGATGCATCTGGCGGCTGAAAGCCATGTCGATCGCTCGATCACGGCTTCTGCAGCCTTTGTGCAGACGAATGTCGTCGGCACCCACACGCTGCTGGAGGCGGCGCTGGCTTATTGGGAAGGGCTCGATGCCGGCGACGCGAAGGCGCGTTTCCGCTTCCTGCACGTCTCTACCGACGAGGTGTTCGGCTCCCTTGGCGCGCAGGATTTTTTCCGTGAGGACACGCGCTACGATCCGCGATCGCCGTATTCGGCCAGCAAGGCCGCGTCCGACCACCTGGTCAGCGCCTGGGGCCACACGTTCGCCCTACCG
>CAZNTI010000104.1:0-6749 GCA_964575885.1 uncultured Terricaulis sp. | reverse complement strand
GGGCCAAGCCCCACTTCCGACGACGCCCGCTTTGCCGCGCGCAATTGCTCAAGCGCCGCCGCCGCCGCCTCCGGCAGCGCCACGCCCGCGAGCAGGCCCGGCAAGTCCATTGGCGGCGGCTCATCGCGCTCGCGCAGCCATTGCAGTGCGATCGCCGGGCGCACGGCGTAGAAGTATTTCTTCAGGTTGACCGCCTCGCGCCCGGCGATGTGGCGGCCGCGCTGGGTGGCAAGCAATCCGTAATAATGATGGGCGTCGGCGTAGGCGCTGCGCCAAGCGCGGGCGATCGGCGTCAGCGCCGCCACCACGCCCGGCTCGGCAACATACACATGCGGCGACGCCAGCCATTCGTGCACGACGCTGTTGCCCTTGATCATCAGCCGCAGCGCCTTGGCCAGATCCCAGCCATTGACGTCGAACAGGCCTTCGATCGGCGTCTCGATCACATCTCGCGGCGCCCAAAGCGACAGATAGGCGTCCTCGTCGCGCACATAAACGAAGCGCGCGTCGTGGTCGGAATCAGGCGAGTGGAAACCCCACGCGCGGCTACCGCTTTCCACCGCAAGCAGCAGGCGCACCTCGTGTTCGCGAGCGATTGCATGCAGCCGCCGCATGATCTCGGCGCGCGCCTCGGGATCGATGGTGGACGCCTGATCCTGCATGCGCGAAAGTCTAGGGCCTTGCCGGCCCGTCCGCTAGGCTCAGGATCGGTCCCCGAACAGCGCGTTGTAGTCGAGCGGCGCGCCGCGACGCGCCCACAGCGCGCCGCTGTCGCCATCGGCCAGGAAGGCGACCGCCGCTTCATGCGTCGCCGCCATGGCGGCGTTGAACAGAGCCGTCGCCGCCGAGAGCCGCTTGACTCCAAGCGCTTTCAGCTCGGCGGCGCCGGGCAGGCCGGGCATCGCCATGACGTTGACGGGCATGCCGGCCTCGGCGGTCACCGCGGCGATGTCTTCGCGCGTCACGATACGCGGCACAAACAGGCCGCTGGCCCCGGCCTGCTTCAAGCCGCTGGCGCGGGCCAAGGTCTCCGCCACCGCTTGCTCGGGCGCCGTCAGTTGTTTCAGGAAAACGTCGGTGCGTGCATTGATGAAGAGGTCGACCCCGGCGCGCACCGCCGCCTCGCGCGCAGCTTCCACTTTGCGCAGATGCTGTGCGTGCGGCTGCACGCCATCCTCCAGATTGATCCCGACGGCTCCGGCGCCGATCAGCGCGGCGACGTTTTCCGCGACCGCCGCCGGCGCCTCGGCATAGCCCGCCTCCGCGTCGGCTGTGATCGGCAGGCTTACCACGCGCGCGATTTCGGCAACGGCGGCGACAAGCAGGGCGAACGGCAGGTGGTGGCCGTCCGCGCGGCCATGCGCCCAGGCGACCGCCGCACTCGAGGTCGCGACAGCGCGCGCGCCTGCGGCCTCCACGACGCGCGCAGTCGCCGCGTCCCAGGCGTTTGGCAGGATGAGAAAATCGCGGTGAAGCGCGTGGAACGCGGCGGCGGCCTGCTGCATATGTGGAGATCCCTCGTGTGACGCGTCCTTGCGTATCACGAAAAGCATAACCCGCACGCGCCGGAATCGGACCTGCTCACCGGTAGACGCGCACCGCGCCGCCCGCTAATCAGAAGCGCAGGCGGCAAGACCGCAAAGAGGCGTGGGGCCGCATCGCAACTGATGGATCAAGAAACGAAAAGCCGCGACATCACCACGGGCGCCGTCGTAACGCCGCCGCCTGCGTGGGTGGAAGTCCTGCCATATACAATTCCGGAAACGCCCAACCCGCACTTCATCGCCAACGGCGTCTGTGTGCTGCTGGACGACGCCCAGATCGATCTCTGCGGCGCCGATCGCGCCTGGTACTATCGTCGCGCCGACATGGTGACCGCGGCCGGCGGCGCCGAGCGCGCGGCGCAATTCAGCGTGAGCTTCGACCCTTCTTTCGAGCGCGTCGAGGTGCACTCGATCGCAGTGATCCGCGCCGGTCATCGAATCGAGCACGCCCACACCGCGTTCTTCGAAGTGCTGCGGCGCGAGCGCAACCTGGAGCGGCTCCACTTCGATGGCCGGCTCACACTTCACGTCACCTTGCCGGACGTTCGCGCGGGCGATGTCGTGGAGACCGCGCATACGCTCTACGGCATGCGCAAGTCGCTGAACGGACGACACTCAACCTTCATCCCGATGGAATGGAGCGTGGGCATTGTCGAGGTGCGCATTCGCCAGCGCACGCCCGCCGGCCGCAGCGTGCACGAGCGACGCTTCAACGATCCCCCCGAAGCCCGACAAAGCGAGGCGGACGGCGTGGTCGAGCGGCGTTGGCATACCCTCGAGCGCGCAGGCATCAAATACGAAGCGCTGGCGCCGCCCTGGATCATCCAGGGCGCGATGATCCAGTTCTCCGAGTGGCGCGACTGGGCGGACGTCGCGCAGGCGTTCACGCCGCTCTACGAAGACGTAGGCGAGCTTTCGCCGGATGTCGAAGCTGAGATTGCGCGCATCGCGGCAAGCGAACAGACGCCGGAGGCGCGCGCCGCAGCGGTGCTGCGCTTCACCCAGAACGAGGTGCGCTATCTGGCGATTTCGATGGGCGAAGGCGGCTACACGCCGCGCACTTTGGCTCAAATCTGCGAGACCCGTTACGGCGATTGCAAGGACAAGACCAAGCTCTACGTGGCGATGGCGCGCCGGCTCGGCCTCGACGCCTGTCCGACCCTCGTCAACACCCGCGACGGCCCCGCCCTCGACGGCTGGCTGCCGGCGCAGGTGTTCGATCATTGTGTGGTGAGGCTGCGGATTGGCGGCGTGTCCTATTGGCTCGACCCCACCCAGCAGATGCAGCTGAGCCCGCTCAGCGCGCTGGCGCAGGCGCGCTTCGGATGGGCGCTGCCGCTCACGCCCGAGACCCGCGCACTCGAACACATGGGCGAGGAGCCGCACGATCACACGCTGGAATGCGTGGAGTCGATAGCGCTGGGCGCGACCCCGCAGGCGCCGGTCAAGTACGAATGGAAGCTGACGACGCGCGGCTGGCGCGCCGAGGGCACGCGGCTGCGCTTCGCGCGCGAGGGCGAGGTCGGCCTGTTCAAGCTCTACGCCGACGACATCATGCGCTCATTTCACGGCGCCAAACCTGTCGCCCAGCAGATCGTCGGCGACGATGTCGCCGCCAACGCCATCACCACGATCGAGCGTTACGAAATCACCGACGCATGGACCCGCCACGGCGAAAATCAACTGGCCTTCGCCACGCTCGATCTGTTCTTGCGCCCCACTCTGGCCAAGCTGGACCCCGGCCCCCGCAAACTGCCGATTGATCTCGGCCACCGCGGACGCCTCACCCGACGGGTCGAAATTCAAACCGAGACGCCGTGGAAGGTGACCCCCTGGTCGAAGCGCATCGAAGGCACGGCGCTGAGTTTCAGCAGCGGATTGCTCGCCCATTCGCAGCACCGCTTCGAATTGATCCAAAGCGTCGACATCCGGAGCTGGACGTTGCCGGCCGACGAAGCCCAGATTTATCGCGACGTGGTCGCAGAACTCGACAAAAGCGACCTCGAACTGGCCACCGAAGTGCGCAACGGGAAATTCGTGATCGAGAAGCGGAATCGGGCCGGCGAGATTTGGGACGTGGTCCGCTGGGTTTTGCTCGCCGCCCTCGCCGGATACTGGGTCTGGCGCGCCACTACGGCGGCCTAGTGGCCGTCGGCGCGGTCAGCCAGTACGAAGCGGCGATCGCAATAGCCGCACTCGACGAAGCGCTCCTCGCCCATGTCGTAGTACACCAGCGGGTGCCCCAGCGCTCCGCCGCCGCCGTCGCATTTCACGCGACGGGCGCCCACGGTGATCACCTCCGGCGCCGGGACTGCGTCCGGGTGGCGGGGGCTTGACGGATCGAACGGCGGATTGTCGGGCAGCTTGGTCATTTCTCGTGGGTCGGCGGGTTGAAGCGCGTCGAGCGCGCCCGTACCTAGAGCGCATCGCGCTTGCGCGCAATGCGCCGACCTCAAGGCTTCCATGCTCGCTCCCACGCCGCAGCCCGACCTCGCCATTGAAGCGCGGGGACTCGACAAGACCTATCGCGGCCAGGGCAAGTCGAGCCCGGTGCATGCTTTGAAAAGCGTCGACCTCGTGGTGCCGCGCGGGGCGTTCTTCGGGCTGCTCGGCCCCAACGGGGCAGGCAAATCCACCTTCATCAACATTCTCGGCGGCCTGGTCGTGAAATCGCGCGGCAGCGCCTCGATATGGGGCCACGACATCGACGCCGACCCGATGAATGCGCGCGGCGCGATCGGCATCGTGCCGCAAGAACTCAATATGGACCCCTTCTTCAGCCCGCGCGAAGCGCTCGAGATCCAGGCGGGCTATTTCGGCGTGCCGAAGCATGAGCGCCGCACCGAGGAAATTCTCAAGGCGGTGGGCTTGTGGGACAAGCGCGACGCGTACGCGCGCACGCTCTCGGGCGGCATGAAACGGCGCTTGCTGGTGGCGAAAGCGATGGTGCATGCGCCGCCGGTGCTGGTGCTCGACGAGCCGACCGCCGGCGTCGACGTCGATCTGCGCCGCCAGCTCTGGGACTATGTGCGCGAATTGCACCGCATGGGCGTCACCATCGTGCTCACCACGCACTACCTGGAGGAAGCGCAGGAACTTTGCGACACCATCGCCATCATCAATCATGGCCGGGTGATTGCGTGCGAACCTACCTCGCAACTGATCGGCAGGCTGGATCAGAAGACTTTGGTGGTGACGCCGGTCGCGCCGGTATCGCCGCCGATCGCGGGCTTCGAAGACGTGGTCTTCGCGATGAAGGCCACCGGCGCGTTTACGCTCACCTACCGGACCAGCGAACATTCCGTCGAAGAGATGCTCGATCGCATCCGCGCCGCGGGCGTGGCGATCAAGGACCTCTCCATCGAAGAGCCTGACCTCGAAGACGTGTTCGTGCAGCTGACGGCGTGAAGCGCAAGCGCGGCGGGCTCAGCGCACCGCCGCAAGGTAGAACGCAAATGCGCAAACCATCGCGGCGTCGACCCCCGCCGCGACGCCGGCCTGACGCCGCAGAAAACGCCGGCCATGGGCCAACACCAGCGCGATGAAGCAGAGTTTGCCCAGGCCGACAAAGATCAGTATCGGCGCCCGCCACTCCGCAGACCAGGCCCCGCAGATCAAGAGCGCGCCGCCGCCCGCGACGAGCGCGCTCCAATTACGCACGATCAGCTCAGCGCCCGCGCCGTCGACTTCCTCCCCGAACAGGGCGCGCATCGTGGCCCGTGGCGCGAACACGCCCTGAGGCATGGTGAGCGTGAGCAAGCCGCTAGCCAGCATCACCCAATGCATGTTCTGAACCAGCACGCTCACCCGGGCCGCTCCGCCAACACCGTCACCGCCATCAGACGTGCGCCATCGGCCGTGCAGCGCTCGTCGATCATGCGCCAGCCTTGCGTCTTCAGCAGCGCCACCGCTTGCGTGATGCGCTCCATGCCGCCCGCCGCGCCCGCGAAATCCGTCGGCCGATCCGGGTTGGACGCGCGCTGGGTCAGGGCCAGCCTCCCGCCCGGCGCTAGTACGCGCGCGATTTCGCGGAGGCTGCGCGCGGGATCGGGCCAGAACTGGAAGCTGTTCACCGCGAAAGCGCGATCAAACAGCGCGTCGCGGAAAGGCAGGTCAGCGGCGTCGGCGCGCATAGCCACGGCGCGGCCTTCCAGCAGCGCGCGATGCACGGCGTGGGCGGCGTAGTGCGCGGCGCAGGCGGAGCGGTCGACGCCCGCAACGAAGCCGTCGGGCCCAACCCGGCGCAGGGCCGCGCGCGTGCCCAGGCCGGGGCCGCAGCCAAGCTCCAGCACGCTGTCGCCGGGGCGGGGCTCGAGCGCATCGAGCGCCGCCCGGTTCTGGCCGCCGTTCTTCAGCGCCATTGCGGTGAGCGCCAGCACGCCAACGAGGCCGCGCGGGTCGCCCCAAACGCACTCCCGCCCTCGGCAGGGCGCCCGGTCCTCAGCGGTGATTGACGCGCGCATGACAAACTCCCCATAATGACAATTCGATTGTCATTATGACAAGTGGATTGTCAAGTGAAACAGCCACTACAGGCCCGCGCGGAAGATGTGCTCGATCTCTCGATCGCGGTTATCGATCTCTATTTCCGGTTAGAAGCGATCACCCAGGCCACCGCGGGCTTCGCGCAAGCCGGCGGCGAGTTCGGCGTCTTGCGTACGCTCGTGCGCGAAGGCCCTCAAACCGTGCCCGCGATCGCGCGGGCGCGCCCGGTGTCGCGCCAACACTGCCAGACCATCGTCAATGGCCTGGCGGCGCAGGGCATGGTCGAGACCTTGGACAATCCCCGTCACCGCAAGAGCAAATTGGTCCGCGCCACCGACGCCGGGCGCGCGCGCTTCGAGGCGATGACGGCGCAATTCACCGCTTTGGCCGGCGCCTTCGCACCACGCTTCACCGCCAACGAAGTTGCGATCGCAACGGACGTCTGTCGCCGCGCGCGCGCGCTGATCGTGGTGTAGCCGCGCAAAGCAAAGCGGCCGGCGCGTGGGCGCCGGCCGCTGCTATTCTGGTATCGCGTGGCGCAGAGCAGCTTAGCGGCCGCCCATCACCGCCGCCTTCATCACCGCCGACTGGCGGAACGCGAGCTTCTTCGACGCTTTGATCTTCACCGGCTCGCCGGTGGCCGGATTGCGGCCCATGCGCGCCTTGCGGGCGCGGATCATGACCATGCCGATGTCGCCGATCTTCACCTTCGCGCCCTTG
>CAZNTI010000103.1:0-6768 GCA_964575885.1 uncultured Terricaulis sp. | reverse complement strand
GCACGCCCATCGGGTCGATGTTTTCGATCGAGCATATGATGATGCAATTGTCCGCAGAATCACGGACCACCTCCATCTCGAACTCTTTCCAGCCGATTATGCTCTCCTCGACCAACACTTCGCTGATCGGCGAGGCTGACAAGCCGCGCTCGATGATCTCCTTGAACTCTTCCAGATTGTAGGCGACTCCGCCTCCCAGCCCTCCGAGAGTCAGGGAGGGGCGGATGATTGAGGGCAGCTGCACATGGTCGAGCGCGGCAAGCGCTTCCTCCATGGTGTTGCAAAGCCGAGAGCGCGGGCTTTCGAGCCCGATGCTGTCCATGGCGTCGCGGAATTTCTGGCGATGCTCGGCCTTCTCGATGACGTGCGCTTTGGCGCCAATCATTTCGACGCCATATCGGGCGAGCACGCCGGTGCGGTCCAAGGTTAGGGCGCAGTTGAGCGCCGTCTGGCCGCCCATGGTCGGCAACAGCGCGTCCGGCTTTTCAGCAGCGATTATCTTCTCGACCATCTCCGGGGTGATCGGCTCGATGTAGGTGGCGTCGGCCAGATTGGGGTCGGTCATGATGGTGGCGGGGTTGGAATTCACCAGGATGACCCGGTAGCCCTCGGCCTTCAGCGCCTTGACCGCCTGCACGCCGGAATAATCGAACTCGCAGGCTTGGCCGATGATAATGGGCCCAGCGCCGATGATCAGGATCGAGGAGATGTCTGTGCGTTTCGGCATGCGCGCGCTCTTAACCGCCGGCGGCGGCCCTGGGAATCGATCCATGTCATGGATCGCGCGTGCTTATGCGAACTGGCGCCGACGCGCAAGGCGGGGCGGCGGCGCCTAGTGGTCGTGGCCGTCCTGCGCCTGGAGGCGGGCGACGTTGCGTTGCAGCTGCGCCAGCGGCGCGTAGTCGGCGGGCGGATGCACGACGCCGACATCCTCGGCGTAGGCATCGAACGCGGCGGTGAGCGCAGTGACCGTCTCCGGGCGCTCGGCGGCAAGGTCGCGCGTTTCCCCGGGATCGGCCGCAAGATCGTAAAGCCGCCAGCGGCGGTCGTCGAACGGGGGGATGTCGCGGGTCAGCTTCAGGTCGCCGCGAAACACCGCAGCGCTGCCCGCGAGTTCGTAGCAGATCGCCGCGTCCGGCGCATGCACGCCTTGGCTGCGACCTCCGAGCATGGGCGTCAGGTCGGCGCCGCGCAGCCTGGTGCCGACGCCGGCGGCGGTGAGCACCGTTGGCGCGAGATCGGTGACAAAGCCAAAGGCATGCGAGATCGAACCCGGTTCGATGCGCCCGGGCCAACGCGCGATCAGCGGCACGCGCATGCCGCCTTCGTACGCTGCGCCCTTGAACGCGCGCAGTGGCGACATCGAGGCCGAAGCCCAGCCGGCGCCGTAGCTGGAGTACGAACCTCGCAGCCCGAGCCGCTCCGTGCTGAGATCGAAATTGCGCGCGTAGTAGGCGGGCGAGACCTGATCGAGTTCAACCGAATCTGCACCATTGTCCGACATGAACACAACAAGCGTGTTGTCCAGGCGCCCGTCGGCGCGTAAGGCATCGAGCACGCGCCCGACAGCGGCGTCCATCGCCTCCAGCATCGCTGCGTAAACCGCCATTTGACGCACGCGCCGATGGCGCTGCTCCGCGCTCAACGCCTCCCATCGCGGAATGGCCGGCGCACGCGTCATCGCGCGACCGCCCGGCATGAGGCCGAGTTGGACGAGACGCTCGTAGCGCATTTCGCGCAGCGCGTCGTACCCTTCAGCGTAAGTCGGCAGGTAGCGCTCGATCAGGTCACTCGGCGCCTGGTGGGGATAGTGCACCGCCTGGAAGGGTAGGTAGGCGAAAAACGGCTGCGCCGTCCGCTCCTGCAGAAACTCCACGAGCCGGCGTGCATAATAATCGGACGAATAGAAATCCTCCGGCAGCGTGATTCGTTCGCCGTCTTCCAGCCAGATCGCTTCGCGGTTCTGTTCCAGGTAAGGCTTGGCTTCGAAATTGTCGGCGCCGGAATGCATCATCGACACGCTGCGTCGAAAGCCCTGCGCGCGCGGCTGGCTTTGCGAACGCATACCGAGATGCCACTTGCCTGCCATCACCGTGTCATATCCGACTTCGCGCAGGCGGCTGGCGAAGGTGACGGCGCGATCGTTGAGATAGCCCTCGTAGCCAGGTTGGCCGAACTGGTTGTCGGCCATGATCTCCAGCATGTTGCCGTAGCCGACCTCATGATTGTCCTGCCCGGTAAGCAGCATCGAGCGGGTTGGCGAGCAGGTGGCGGTAGCGTGGAAATTGGTCAGGCGAATGCCCTCGGCCGCGAGCCGATCGATGTTGGGCGTGGCGATTTCCGAGCCGAAGGCGCCCAGGTCGGAATAGCCGAGATCGTCGGCCAGGATCAGCAGCACGTTCGGTCGAGCGCCGCGTTGGGTGGAGGCGCAGCCGCCCAGCGCCGCGGCAAGACCGCCGGATAAAAGCCCTCGGCGTGTTGTCATCGCATCCTCCCCGCCTGCTGACGCAGTCTGCGCACTACCGCTGGGCGGGTTCAAGTCTCTGCGACGCCCGGTAAAGTAGAATCCAGGCGCTGCGCGGCGACGCCCCGGATGATCGCCAACGCCAGGCTACGAAGGCGATGGATCTCGGCGCCGAGGTCATCCGTCGTCTGGCGGCGTCGACTCCATCTTTGCCGCAATGTTAACCCCCCGCGCGCGCAGAGCCTCGCGCAGCAAGAACTCGATCTCCGCGTTGACGCTTCGCAAATCGGCATTCGCCAATCGCGCGACCGCGTCAAACAGCCCGGGATCAAGCCTGAGCGCGAAGGCTTTGCGTTCAGCGGGCATGTTACTGATAGATTGTCCCGGTATTGACCACCGGCTGGGCGTCGCGGTCGCCGCACAGCACCACCAAAAGGTTCGAGACCATCGCCGCGCGGCGTTCGTCATCGAGTTTGACGATCTCGCGCGCCGACAATTGCTCCAGCGCGTGTTCCACCATCTCCACTGCGCCTTGCACTATGTATCGGCGCGCCGCGAGCACCGCTTCGGCCTGCTGACGGCGCAGCATCGCCCCGGCGATCTCAGGCGCGTAGGCGAGATGAGATAACTTGGTTTCATCGACGACCACGCCGGCCACCGCCGTTCGCTCTTGCAGCTTCTCACGCAGCAGCGCCGAGACCTGATCGGCGTCGCCGCGCAGCGTCGGCTCGTCATGCTCGGCGTGGTCGTAGGAGAAGTGCGAGGCGATCTCGCGCACTGCAGTCTCGATCTGGGTGTCGACGAAAGGCTGATAAGCGTCGACGTCGAACAGCGCGCGGGCGCTGTCGGTCACGCGCCACACCACCACCGCCGCGATCTCGATCGGATTGCCGCGCTTGTCGTTAACTTTGAGGGTCTGGCCGGTCACGTTGCGCACGCGCAGGCTGATCTTTTTGCGGGTGTACCAGGGCAGCACCCAGCGCAGGCCCGGCCTGCGGTCAGTGCCCTTGTAATTGCCGAACAGGGTGATCGCGGCGGCCTCGTTCGGCTGCAGCGTGTAGAAGCCGGCCAGCAGCAGCGTCAGCAGCGTGCCTTCAATGATCAGCACCAGACCGTGGACGCCGACATCCTTGCCGATGAGTTCGACAAGGCTCCAAACCATGGCCCCGGCGAGGAGCAGCATGACCAGCAGCATGAAGCCGCCATCGGACGTGTTGGCGGGGCGTTCTTTGGTTTGATTGAGCGCGGCGGCGGCCATTTGGGTCCCTCCCATGGGATCAGAATGATATCAATATCATATTGTTTCGATCTCCCTGGCAAGTGAAATCTCGTCGTTCACCACCTTTCCTAAACAGACCTTAACCCGGCCTCGCATATCTCAAGCAAGCTCTAAGGGTCCGTTTTAGAGGCGGAAAATGATCATGCGTTGGTGGGTTGGTGGGCGATCGGCAGCGGGCGTGTTCAAGCGCGACCGCGGGGGCAACGTCGCCATGATGTGGGCGTTGATGGCCGCGGTCCTGGTTGGGCTCGTCGGCCTGACGGTGGATTTCACGCGCGCGCAGCAATTGCGGGCGCAATTGCAAAACGCCGCCGACGGCGCGGCGCTGGTGGCCGAGCGCACCTCGAATATGTCGATGGAGGCAAGGACCGCGGCGGCGCGGGCGTTTTTCGACGCTGAAATGGGCAATGACGCAACCAGCGTCTCCTTCACCGTGGTCCAACTCGACGAGGGCGGTCACCGCGTCGACGCCAGTATGCCTATGGAGCTAAGTCTGGCGCGCATCATCCAGGACGGTCCTTGGAACATTCACGTTCAGGCTGAAGCCGAAGCCAGCGCCAGCCCGCCGATTGAAGTGGTGATGGCGCTCGACAATACAGGCTCCATGTCGAACGACATGGACGCCCTGCGCGACGGCGCTCAAGACTTGGCGGAATTCCTCCTCAGCATCGACGGCGACACGGTGAGCGTCGGGCTCGTGCCCTTCGTGGCGCAGGTGAACATCGGCGCCAACAACAGCGCCTGGGTCGATACCGCCGGCAACAATCCCTACAACGGCGCCCTGCTTGAAGGCCGTTATCTCGGCTACCGCAACACCACCAGCAGCGCCTGCACCGGCGCAGCCTATCCCACGACCTATGGCGGCTTCGCCGTGCGCTGGATTCGTGGCAACGCCAGCTATCCCTCGCCCTACACCAATACGGGGCGCTGCTATGCGTTCTCACCGCAGGCGGTCAATGTATGGAGCCTGTACGCCAACCTGCCGGCCAATGCACAATGGGGTGGGTGCGTAGAGATGCGCCCGCCGCCGTACGACATCAATGATGCGGCCCCGAGCACCACGACGCCGGCGACGATGTGGGTGCCGTATTTCTCGATGGACGATGGCGGCGACGTTTCCGGCCCAAGCAACAATTGGATCACCTCAACCACGTACGACCGCACCAACCCGCTGGTGTTGTCCGGCAGCCCGACCTGGAACAACAACACCGCCACGCACCTGCAGCGCACGCTTTCGGTGTACAAGTATCGCGCCGGCGTGCCGGTGAGCGTCAACACCAGCAACACGGCCGGCCAAGGCCCCAATCGCGGCTGCCCGACGCCGATCGTGCCGCTGACCACGAACGAGGACACCGTCGTCGATGCGATCCAGGATATGGTGCATTGGAACGGCGGCGGCACCAATCAGATCGAGGGCTTGGCCTGGGCCTGGCGGGTGCTTTCTCCCGGCGCGCCGTTCTCGCAGGGTCGTCCCTACGATGACCCGAACGACCCCGTGCGCAAGGTGATCGTGCTGTTCACCGACGGCGACAACACCTCGCTCGACAGCAACAACCAGGTCTTGCGCTCGGACTATGCGGGCCTCGGATATCGCAGCTTGTTCAGCACCTACCAGACGACGCAGGTGCCGACGGTTGTGGGATCGACGGTCACCTGGGGCAACCAGGTCGACTCTGCCTGGCATCGGAGCGGCATCACCACGAGTTCGTCATCGGCGGTGACCTACTTCAACACCCGCCAGCTGGAGCTCTGCCAGACGATCAAAGATCTCGAGATCGAGATTTACGCGATCGGCTACGACATCACCGCCAACGGGGCGGCCGAGCAATTGCTTGAGGCCTGCGTCACCCAAGATCCCGACAACCCGCACTACTTCAGCGCCGACAACGCCGAGGAGCTTCAGCAGGCGTTCAGTGCGATCGGCAGCGGCATCGGCGACCTGCGTCTCACCCACTGAGCGCGCTACGGGTCGCAAGCGAAGCGGCGTCGCCACAAGCGGCGCTGCTTTGCGTTAGCGCTGCGGCGCTTGGAAGTTGATGGTGATCCGCGCGTTCGCGCCTATCGACGACTGACCATTGCTCAGCGTCGCACGCACGCGGTAGGCGCGAGAGGCGCTCAGCGCGGCGCGGCCGAAACCTTCACCCGTCGGGGTTTCGCTCGACACCACACAAGACAGGTTCAGGTTGGACAGCACGGTACAATCCAATACGGCGCGGCCGCCGGAACCCTCTCGTAGCGCGCGCTGAGGATAAAGCTCAGCGATCCGGCGCTCCGAGGGGCGAGCCACCCACACCACGTCGCCCGCCGGCGGCGTGGTCCGCGGCGTTGCGGCTTGGGTTGGCGCGGGCGCCGCCGGCAGCGGCCGCAGGGGCACTTCCGAGCCGGGCGTAGAGGCGGAGGTGGACTGTCCTCCGGGTCCGGCGGTCACAGAGCCCGGCGTCAGCGAGACTGGCCCTGAACTTTGCGTGCCCGCCGAAGGCGTTGCCGGGTTCGACTGGCTGGGCTGCGCCGCGGCGCGTTGCGTGGGCGCCTGGCTGCGCGGAGGCGTTTGCGCGGCCGCCTGCTGCTGGCGGGGGGGCTGACGCTCTACCGGGCCGGCGCGGCGCTCGGCGGGCTGTTCGCGCACCGCTTGCGACAGCGGCACACTCGAAGCGTCTGCTGGCTCGTCGTAGGCGGCGGCCTCTTCTCCAACCGGCGGTGGCGACGCCACCTCAATATCCTCGCCCTGGGCGGCAGGGCGCGTCGCGAAATCCATTCCGCCGCCAAAGTAGAGCCCGCCGATCAGGGCGGCCCCGCCAAGCAGCGCAACCAAGATAATCGCGCGCAAGGCGCCGCCCTCGTTGCGCGTTGGCTCGCGCAGATCGGTGCGGTCGAAGCCGCGCTCGGGAGGCGGACGCCGCTGCGGCGCTCCGGTCGGAGGTTCGCCCCGTCGGGTGGGGGCATCGGCGCGGCGCGCGGCAGGCGGCGGATCGGCGCGGCGCGGCGGCGGCTCCGCGCTGCGGCGGGGCGCAGGAGGCGCAGGCTC
>CAZNTI010000102.1:0-6783 GCA_964575885.1 uncultured Terricaulis sp. | reverse complement strand
CCGGCGCTGGCCGAGAGAAACACTGGCGGTCGGGGGACCAGACAACCTCAGCGACCGCGAAGTGGCGGCCACCTATGCGCGGCTTTCGGGGCGCCCGCTCAAAATCACCGCCGTGCCGCCCGCGGCGCTCGGCGTGCTTGCGGCGCTCATCCGACCATTCCACGCGGGAATCGCCAACATACTGAAGCTGCCGATAGAGCTCCAAGGCCGCGATCTTACCTTCGACGAGGCCGGTATGGCGTAGGTGCTCGGGCGGGCCCCTGTCTCGCTCGAAGCGTACGCGCGTGCGGCGATGCAAAGGACGCCCTGACAGCGCACAGCGTGCGGTCAGCGCCCGCCCCCGTCAGCCCGGCCAGCGCAGCCCGACGCGGCGGCGCTGCTGCAGCGTCTGCTCGGCGCGCTGCAGCGCCTTCAGCGCCACTTCCGCCTGCTGCAGCGAATCGGTTGAGCGCAAAGCGTCCATCGCCAGACGCAACCGCGATGCGCCCTCTTCGAGCTTGTCGCGCGCGCCTTCGCGCTCGCCGAGCGCGGTAAGGGCGCGCCCGATCTCCTGCTGCGCCGCCCCCCAGGCCCCTGGATCGGTAGAACGATCCACCGCGTCGAGGTAGCGCTGACGCGCGTCGAGCGCCTTCGACAGCCATTTGATGTGGCCGCCGCGCTCACCGAGGCTCAGCGCACCGGAGGCAAAATCGGACAAAATATCGAGCTGCAGGTTTTGGCTGACCTCTGCAGGGCGCGCATCGACCATTTTGTCGAGGGCTTCAACGATAGGCTGCAAGCGATCAGGCTTATAGTCCTGCGGCCGGTGCAGAACCGGGCGGGCCTTGCGGGCGATCGCGAACGCAAGCGAGCGCTGCACCGCTTCGTCGGGCCGGCCCACCCGCCAGCTCAGCTCGAAATCCTGTACATCATGGGTCCGCCCGTATCCAGGCAGAGTCGTAAGGCGGATGTCCAGCCGGCCAGACATGCCGCGCTTGCCCCAGATGATGATGTCCGCCGCCGAGCGCTCGAGCGCCTCGCTGGCTTCGACAGCCACCCGACGGCGCGCTTCGGGGTGTGCGCGAACAGGCAAGGTCTTCAGACGCACCGGGAAGAGATCGACTTGTACATCCTGTTCGAACGAGAACAGTCCGAAATTATCCTCGATCGCTTCTTTCATTTCCTGGCGCAGCAGATGGCCCCCGCCCTCGAACTCGCCGATCAGCACCAGCGCGCGGTGATCTTTCGAGCGCTTGAGCGACTGCGCGCGCAGCGCGATGCGGGCGGCGCGGCTGGCTTTGCCCATGCCGTTCAGCATCCAGAACGCCGCGATCAGCACCGCGGCCAGCCCCATGGACATGAAGAACATGAACAGATCGGGCGATTGCATGAACGCATCTTGCAGGTCGCGCGGCATCAGCCGCATGACCCGTGACGCCAGTTCCGGCGCCAATGCAGTAGCGTCTGCAATATTAACCATTTAAGGTGTCCGCACTC
Source organism: uncultured Terricaulis sp. (assembly GCA_964575885.1). Lineage (GTDB taxonomy): Bacteria > Pseudomonadota > Alphaproteobacteria > Caulobacterales > Aquidulcibacteraceae > Vitreimonas. The sequence goes on along the minus strand of CAZNTI010000102.1, from coordinate 5,307 downwards.
TCTGCCAAGCCTTGACGTCTAGCCTGCCGACGCGCCACGCACAACGGGCTACGGCGCCGGGACTGATCGTAGCGGTGGCTACCCAGCACAGCCCCGCTTTTAGGGGCGCTGCATTCCGGTTCCCAGTTGCGCGGGGTCCAAGACCTGCACGCCTGGGGGGATGGCGAACAGGCTCGGGTCCTGCGGACCGCGCTGCACGGCGGTCGTGTTCCAGGTCCTGGTCCCGTTTTGACTCGCCCACAGGATGATGCCGTCGGCAGTTACACACCCAGCGCCCTCGCCGTTTGCGTCGGTTCGCCGCCATTCGGTGCCGGTTTCGCCGGCGTGCGCGCACGGACCTGCAGCCGTCGCTGTTTGCGACAGATCGCCCGACCAGAGGTCCTCCGGCGGGGTCACCATGCCGGCGTGCGACTGGCGCATCACCACGGGGCGCCCGCCCATCTGGGTGATCATGAAATTCTCGTCGGTGTCGTGATTTATCACGATGGCGAAGTCGCCCTGCGGGGTCGTCATTTCCATCCGCATCTTCTGTCCGTCGCGGATCATGACCACCGGGCTCTCCTGCCCCTCCGGGCCCGCGATGACGCCCTCAGCGCGGTAGGCGGTCTGAAAGAGGTTGGGGAACACGCCGGGCGCCGAACCTTGGGGCGCATCGCCTCCAGGCGCGTTCTGATTGCACGCGCCCAGGGCGCAGGCCACTACCAAAGCCAAAGCCGAACCGCGCATACGAACTCCCCGTGCTGACCGCGATCCGGTCGATACCGCGTCGCGCCGCTCGTCGCAAATACCTGCCTGCCGCTCGCACCGAGGCGCCGCCCGCGCTTGCCCTGAGCCGGCGACGGCGCTCAACTGCGGGCAAAGGCGCCCTACTCAGGGCAGTTTCATCGGGGTCCGTCATGAAAAAGCATGTTCTTGCCGCTTGTTTGGCAGCGGTGACGCCGCTCGTTGCGGCCTGCGCCACCACAGGGGTAGACACGTTGGCGGTCAGCGGTTCAGCCGAAGCGTACCGCGCCGCCCAAACGGAGATCGAACGATTGCGCGCTCAAGCTGACCAGGATCCGCTGCTGAAACCGTGGACCGGCGACTATCAGGGGGTGCCGCCTTGGGACCAGGCCAATCCGGCGCTGGTGCCGGCGGCGCTGGAACTTGGCATCGCCCTGCAGGAAGCGGAGGTGCAGGCGATCGCCAACAACCCGGCCGCGCCTACCTTCGACAACACAATCGCGGCGCTGCAGAACGCCGGTCGCCACCTCGATCGCGCGACCACGATCTTCGGCGTCATGACCGACAACGTCAGCAACGAAGCGGTGCAAACGCTGGAAGCGGAATGGTCGCCGCGCCTCACCGCCGCCTACAACCGCATCACCTTCAACCGCGCGCTCTACGAACGCATCGACACGCTCTACCAGCGCCGCGCCGGCCTCAATCTCAGCGCCGAGCAGCTGCGGCTGCTGGAGCGGACGCGCGATCAGGCGGTCCGCGCCGGCGCGGCCGCAACGCCCGAGCAGCAGGCGCGTCTTGGCGAGATCAACGAGGAATTGTCAACCAAATACGCGGAATTCGGCCGCCGCCTTCTGGCCGATGAGAATACAGCGATCTTCATCACCAACCGGCGTGATCTTGCCGGCCTTCCGAACAACATTGTGGAAGCGTTGGCCGCCGCCGCGACCGAGCGCGGCCGCCCGGGGCAGTGGGCGGTCGTGAATACGCGCTCGAGCGTCGACCCGTTTCTGACCTTCTCGGAAAATCGCAACCTGCGCCAACAGGTCTGGACCGCGTTCAAGAACCGCGGCGACAACGGCGACGCGAACGACACCAACGCCGTCATCGCCGACATTCTGCGCCTGCGCGCCGAGCGCGCCCAGATTTTGGGCTTTCCCACGCACGCGCATTTGCGCATGGCCGACACCATGGCGCAAACGCCTGAGCGAGCCCAGGATCTGATGATGCGGGTGTGGCCCGCCGCGGTGGCGCGCGTGCGCGAGGAAGTCGCCGACATGCAGGCTATCGCCAACCGTCAGCGCGCGGGCATCACGATCGAACCGTGGGACTACAATTACTACGCCGAGCAAGTCCGCCGCGTCCGCTACGATCTCGATCAAAACGAGCTGCGTCCGTACTTCGAACTCAACAACATGATCAACGCGTCGTTCTACATGGCCAACCAACTTTACGGCCTGAACTTCCGCGAGATAACCGGCACGGTGCCGGTGTTTGAGCCCAGCGTTCGCGTTTGGGAGGTCACCGATCGCGACGGTTCGTTCATGGGCCTGTTCTACGGCGATTATTTCGCGCGCACCGGCAAGCGCTCAGGCGCTTGGATGACCACCTATCGCTCGCATGAGACGTTCACCGGCGTCGAGCTGCAGACGCTGGCTTCGAACAACAACAACTTCGTGCGGGGCGCACCAGGCGAACCGGTGCTGATCTCGCTCGACGACGCGGAGACGCTGTTCCACGAGTTCGGTCACGCCATCCATTATCTGGTCTCGACGGTGAGTTATCCGGGCCTGGGCAATGTGCCGCGCGACTACGTGGAGTATCCCAGCCAAGTGCACGAGCATTGGGTGCTCACGCGCCCGATCCTCGACCAGTTCGCCCGCCACTACCAGACCGGCGCAGCCATGCCGCAGGCGCTGGTCGAGCGCGTGCACAATGCGGCCACTTTCAATCAGGGCTACGCCACGGTGGAGTATCTCTCCTCCGCGCTGGTGGATATGTCCCTGCACAATCGCGCCGAGCCGATCACAAACGTCGATACGTTTGAGCGCGAGACGCTGGCCTCGCTCGGCATGCCGCGCGAGATCGTCATGCGCCACCGCCTGCCCCAGTTCGGGCACCTGTTCTCAAGCGACGCGTACTCGGCGGGCTATTACTCGTACCTCTGGTCCGAGACGATGGACGCCGATACTTGGGAAATGTTCGAGGCCACCGGCAACGTCTTCGATCCGACTGTCGCCGCAGGCATGCGCAACATCATCCTGGCGCCGGGAAACACCACCGACCGCGCCGAGGCGTACCGTCAGTTCCGCGGCCGCGACCCGGATGTGAATGCGCTGCTGCGCACCCGCGGGTTCCCGACCGGCGAGGCCGGTTCAGCCGCAACGAACTCGGACGGCACACGATAGGCCGCAAGCGGGCGCGCGCGAAATGCGCGCCCGCTTCGCGCCGATTCAGGCTGCATTCAGCTTCCCGGGCGCAGCGTCCCGCCCGGGAGCCATTTCCATGCAACGCAAATTCACCGCCCTCGCGGCCGCCTTTGTCTTCGCATTGTCGTTGTTGGCGCCAAGCGGCGCGGTCGCGCAGCACCGACGCGACGGGCACTATCGCGGCGACCGCTACGAGCATCACGATCGCCACCGGCACCGTCACCAGCACTATCGCCACGATGACGACGACGCGGTTGCTGCGGGCGTCATCGGTCTGGTGCTCGGCCTGACCATAGGCGCTCTGGCAAGTCAGCCGCGATACGACGCCCCGCCGCCGCGCTGCACCAGCGATTACCGCCGCTGCGCGCCCCCGCAGGGTTACGGCGACGATCGCTATTATGACGAGAGCGGCTTGGAGGGCGGCTACGAACCCGAATACGACGACGAGTCCGCCTACGGTCGCGACTACGGCGCGCCTGTGGATCGGAGCTACCGGGGAGCCGCTGCTTCGCGCGAGCAATGCACGCGCCGCGAACGCCAATGGGACCGCTACGCCAACCGATACGTCGTTGTCGACGTGCCGTGCTAGAACGCGTGCTGTGGCGATCACAAAATAGCGCCGGCGGGTCAATCCGGCGCAGCCCCCGTTAAATTCGCGCGCCGTGTGCGCTATCTTAGAGCGATGCGCTACGTTTGTGACGCCCCCGGCGGGGCAACCTGGTTCCGATTGGAGACGGAAGCGGAGGCGGAGGCCGAAGCGGCGCTTCTACGCCATGCGGTCGATCGCTACTTTCGTCGTTTCGAGGCGGCCGCCCGAGAAAGTTATCGCGCACCCGAGGGCGTCGCGGTGTTTGAGCAGGCCATCGGCCTCAAAGACCATGTGGCGCGGACCATGCCGCTGTTCCTGACGCTGCGCGCCGACGACGGGACCGGGCTCGCCACCGCCATGCTGCCCCCCCAAGGCCGAAATCAGGCCGGGTTCAGGATCATCATTGTCGGCCCCGACAACGATGATCCCTACGCCCTCCACGAGGAAGCTATCTACGCGCTCGCCGATCACCTCGACATCGATCTCGAGCGCGAGGATTGCTACCCGTACGCCTAGCGATTACTTGGCCGCAGCCGCGCCGCCGCCGGTCAGCACGCGAGCGCCCGCATAACAGGGCGCCACGGTGCAGGTTTGCATCATGATCCGCACGATATAAGCGCCGTTGGCGCCTGGCGTGTAGTTCACGACCGGAAAGTCGTCAGGCAGGACATCGCTCGCAACGACGCCGCCGGTGGCGACATTGATAAGCTCGATGTCCATGTTTTCGCACTCATTGTCGCAGGCGCCGATGATCCGATACGCGGTGCCGCCGACCAGGCTCACCTGCCAGCGATGATCGGTGCCCGGCTGCAGGCCCGTCACCTCGTCGACGAAGCCCGGCGCTGGGCTCAGGCCCTGGGCATGCTGGGCCTGCACGTCGTTCAGATACGAAGCGACCAGCTCGGTCAGCTGGCGGCGTTCGTCCTCGGTGAGACTGGCCTGCTGCGCCGCGCTTGCGGATTGCTGCGAGGGGGCTTGAGCGCCCTCCTGGGTTTCCGGCAGCTTGGGCCCGGTGCCCTGGTTGCAAGCCGCAAGCGCCAACGCCGCCAAAGCGGCCAAAATCATCAAACGCATCCGGAAACTCCTCTCATCCCCGTCGAACGCCAGCTTCCTAGCCGGGGTTCGCAAGAACGTCCATGTCCGCTGATCGGGGCTACCCGCGGAGCCGCTCGGCTTCCTTGACCGCCCTGCTGGCGCGCATGGCTGCGAGAATGTTGGTCAGGTGGCGCGCATCCGCGACCTCGATGTCGAAGATCATGTCGAAGAAGTCGCTGGTGCGCTTGGCCAGCCGCAGATTGAGGATGTCACCCTCGTTCTCCGCGATAATCCGGCAGAGTTCGGCCAACACGCCGCGCTTGTTCTCGACGGTGGCCAGGATGCGTCCCACCGCCAGAGTCTTGGTGAGCGCTGTTGGGGTCCACCCCAGGTCGACCCATTCTCCCTCGTCCTCAAGGGAAGCCAGCGTATCGCAGTCGATGGTGTGGATGGTGACGCCCTTGCCCGCCGTCTGCACGCCCAGGATGCGATCTCCAGGTATTGGCGAGCAGCACTCGGCGAAGTGCAGGGCGA
>CAZNTI010000101.1:0-6790 GCA_964575885.1 uncultured Terricaulis sp. | reverse complement strand
GCTCCGGGTCGATGTGCGCATCATCGCCGCCACCAATCAGGACCTGGTTTCGCTATGCGCGGATCCTTGAGCACGACGCGGGCAATGCCGACACGCTGCTTCTCGCCGCCGCTGAGCTTGAGGCCTCGCTCCCCTACCCGCGTATCCCACCCCTGCGGCAGGCTTTCGATGAAGCTCAGCAACTGCGCGCGGCGCGCCGCATTTTCAAGGTCGGTCTGCGACGCGTCCGGGCGACCGTAGCCGATGTTGTAGCGCAGCGTATCGTTGAACAGCACCACGTCCTGGGGCACCAGCCCGAGCACGGCGCGCAACGACGCCTGCGTCACCGCACGGAGGTCTTGCCCGTCGATCAGCACCGCACCGGCGCTTGGATCGTAAAAGCGGAACAGAAGCTTCAGAACCGTGGACTTGCCGGCCCCGGACGGCCCCACGATAGCGGTGGTCTTGCCTGCAGGGGCGACGAACGAAACCTCATGCAGGCCGCGGTCACGGCCTTCGTGCGCGAAGCTCACGGCCTCGAACGCGACCTCACCACGGGTTGGGGCCAGCGCGCGCGCATCGGGCATGTCGGCCACGTCCGGCGTCTCGTCGAGGAGCGCAAACATCTTTTCCATGTCGATCGAGGTTTGCTTGATCTCGCGATAGGCAAAGCCAAGAATGTTCAACGGCGCATAGAGGTTGGTCATGATCAGAATGACTGCCGTGATGTCTCCGGGCCCCATGGGGCCACTGGCGACCAGATAGCCGGCCGCGATCACCATGCCGACGAGGCCAACGTTCATGATCAAGGTCTGCAAGACGTTGAGCACCACCAGCGAGGTGTTGGATCGCACCGCGGCGTTGGCATAGGAGGCGAGCGCGCGGTCGTAGCGCTCGCTCTCGCGCGCTTCGGCGGCGAAACTCTTTACGGTTTCGAAATTGAGCAGCGAGTCGACCGCACGGCCCGCGGCTTCACTGTCAGCCTCGTTCATTTCGCGGCGATGCTTCAGACGCCACTCGGTCACGCCGAATGTGATCCACGCATAGATGAACACCGTCGCCGCCGCGATCACCGCGAACTGCCACCCGTACCGCACGCCGAGCACCGCGGCTGCGAGCAGGAGTTCGATCAAAGTCGGCGCGATGTTGAACGCCAGGAAGCGCAACAGGAAGTCGATGGCGCGCACGCCCCGCTCGATGGTCCGATAGACGCTGCCCGTGCGCTTGGACTGGTGAAAGCGCACCGAGAGGCTATGCACGTGGCCAAACACATTGGCGCCGGCGCGCCGCTGCGCCTCTTCGCTGATCGGCTGGAAGATGGCGTCGCGCAATTGCGGCCCAGCGGTCGAGGCAAAGCGCAGAGCCGCCCAAAACCCCGCTAGCCCCACAAAGGCCGGCAACGCACCGGAAGCGTCGCCCGCCGCAAGGCGGTTTATGCCATCGGCGAGCACCAACGGGGAAAACACCGCAAGCACCTTGCCGATCAGTGTGAGCAGCAGCGAAGCCGCGAGCCGCGCTCGGTATCCCGCGCCGCGCAGCCCCCCGATCAGCCCCATCAGTCGCACGATCGTGCGCAGGATCGGCGGCGCAGCATCCTGGCCCGGTTCCGGCTTTGCCACTGTCTTGCCCTCGCCGCGCGCCATACTTGGCGAGTTAGGCCCGACCGCCGGCCCGCGCAACCTTGCTAACGCTGCTGGAATTCCCAGATCCGATAAGCGAAGTGCTTGGGATTGGGGGCAGCCGCCGGATCGGCCAGCCGGCAATCTGCCGAGAGGCGCAAGCCGGCGCCGGCCGCGGCCGCTTGGATCGCCGACGCCGGCCAGTAATAATCGGACACCGAAACGATGACGCTTCCGTCCACGGTCAGAATGTCGGTGCGGTAGCGCGCACCGGCGGCCTTGCTCGCCGGCGCGTGGCTTTCATAAAATGCATGACGCTGAAACACCGATTGCGGGTCGGCGGCGGCGACGAGCAATCGCCCGGCAGGACGCAACATCCCCGCGGCGTCCGCAAACAGCTTCTCCAACTCGCGTTTGGTTTCCAAGGCCGGCGTCACGAAGACCGAAAAGATGAGGTCGTACGGCCCCTCCGCGCGCGCCGCCTCGATTTCTGTACAAAACGTCGCCTTGGTTTTGCCGCGCCGCGCTTGAGCGATCATTTCCGTGGACGGATCGTAGCCGACAGCTTGTGCGTCGAACTCGGCGGCGGCTTGGCGCGCGAGCCAACCGCTGCCACAGCCGAAGTCGAGGCAGCGCGGCGCGCGCTTGGCGGCAACGTTTACGAACGCGCCGCGCAGGCGAGACCACAGCAACGCTTTCTCGCCGCCCGCTTGCGCAGCGAACTTGGCGAAGGCTTTTGCGGCGACTGAGGTCGAGTAACTCGCTTCCGCGGCCTGCGCCATGTCTTCTCCTTGCGAGCCGCCAGGAGGCTGGCGTTCGCCCACTGCGAAATGGTATTGAGGCGGCGGGGGAGCTGGCAATGGCAAAAATCAAGTTCAGCTGGACAACCGAGATCATCGGCGGCTTGGCGGTTTTTCTCGCCATGTCCTACGTGCTGCTCGCAAACCCACGCATCCTGGGCGACATCCCCGACCGCGTAATCGGCACCTCGACCTATGCCGGACCCGACCCCGGCGTCATCTTCGTCTCGACCTGCCTGCTCGCTGGCGTGCTCTCGATCGCCATCGGATGGCGCGCTTGGTCTCCGTCGGCGATCGCTTGCGGCATGGGTCTCAATTCGCTGATGGCGACCTTCGCGACCGAATTGGAGTTCAATTGGCGCTGGCTGCTGGTGATCAATTTTGTGGTGGCGGCCGTGGTGTTGGCGATGTCTCGCGCAGCGAGAGGCCAGCGCTCGTTGCGCGATCGCCTGCTGCGCGACCCAAGCTTCCTGCCGGCCAGTCTGAGTTCCATCGTGGAAGCCTCCGTCGCCGGCATGCTGGCCGGCATCGCATTCGACATGATCCGCCAGGACGACTGTCGCATCCTCCTGCAGAGAGAGTGTCGCAACACCGATTTCGGCACGCTGACGTTGCCGCAATTCGCAAACGCTGAAGGCCTGCTCCCGCTGGGCGTGGCTGTGCTCAGCTTGCTTGCACTATTCGCCGTCAACCTCATATCGACGCTCGCCGCCGACAAGTGCGAGGCGATCGCCGCCAACAGTTCTTCGACGCTGAATCGTGGGTTGGCCCGGCTAGGGGCTCGGATTTCTCGCCTCACCAATTCCGTGAAGATCGTGGCGGTTGCGATCTGCATCACCATCGTCTTCGAACGCCTCTATGCGTGGTCGGGCCTCGCCGGCGAACAGATTGACGGCCTGCGCTTCGCCGCGCCCAGCCTGACCGGCCCGCTCAACTTCGCCAAACCTCTGGAGGACTCGCTCGCACTGGCCATTGTCTATGGCGGCACCATCGCCTTCGTGCTGCTGTTTGACGTGTCGGGGAGCCCCCACCAGATGCTGCCGGAGCAACCGCCGCCGTCGGTGAAGAAATATGGGGCCCAAGCGGGGGAGGCGTGGGCGCCCAACCGAGAGGAGCGCGTTCGACGCGGCTTTGTCTGGGAGGCGCTCGGCAATCTCATCGCCCCGTTCTTCTCGGTTTCACCCACCACCTGCTACGGTGAGAACAACGTCGTGCGCGACGTGGGCGAGGCGCCGAACGACGGGGCCCGCACTGGCATACCCGCCATCATCGCCGGCCTGCTATTTCTCGGCGTACTGGCTTACGCGTTCGCATCCCCCTCTCAGGTTCAGTACTGGCTTGCCATCGTTCCTGGCGCCGCAATCGCAGTTATGCTGGCCTGGATATCTCTCATCATTGGCATGGCGCTGCTTCAAAATACACGGCTTGCGCCAAACCAGTCTGAGCATGGCGAAGATCCTTTAGTCGCGCGCTCGGAGCTCATCGCCGCCGGGCTGGCTTCACTTGCCGCCAGCCTTTGGCAGGGGCTGGCGCTTGGACTTTGCGTCGGCATTATTATGGTGTTTACGGTGCGGCTGATCGCCAGTCTTTTCGGCCGCAGCGCCACGATCCAACCCGCCCTCTACGCCATGACGCTGCTTTCGATCATTGCGCTGGTAGGCCAAGTTGCGATGTCTTAGCGCATGGTGATCCGTCCCCGCTCCGTCTGCGTCTATGCCGGTTCATCAAACCTCGTGGCGCCACGTTTCTTCGCCCTGGCCGACGCATTCGGGCGTGCGTGCGCGGAAGGCGGCTATCGTCTCGTTTACGGCGGCGGGAAAGTCGGCCTGATGGGCGCAGCCGCGCGCGCCTGCCGCGCCGCCGGCGGCGCTACGCTCGGCGTCATTCCGACATTCCTGCGCACTGTGGAACTGGCCGACGAAGACAGCATCCTCATCGAGGTCGCGACCATGCACGAGCGCAAGTACCGCATGTTCGACGAGAGCCATGCGTTCGTGGCGTTGCCGGGCGGGGTCGGCACCCTGGACGAAGCGATCGAGACGCTATCGTGGCGGCGCCTTGCGATGCACAACAAGCCGCTTGTTTTCCTCGCCGAAGATGATTTCTGGTCGCCTCTGTTCGCGTTGCTCGATCACACCGTGCAGGCGGGCTTCACCAGCGCCGAGGTGGCGCAGGAATGCGTCGAGGCGCGCTCGGTGCAGGCCTGCATGGCGCTGATCGCAGAACGGCTCGCCGGCGCCGCGCCCGGCTGAAACCGGATGCCCGCCTCGCACGTACACCAGATCATGATTTCGACCCTTTCGCGCCGCACCCTCTTTCTTGCCGCAGCTTCCTTGCCTTTGCTGGCATGTTCCGCCAATGGCCAAGAAAACCTCGGCATCGACACCGCCGCCAACGAGGCGCGCTACGCCAATTCGTCCTGGCGCAGGCTCACCGAAGCGCAATGGCGCGAGCGCCTGACGCCGCAGGCCTTCCGAGTGCTGCGCCAGGAAGGCACCGAGCGCGCCGGAACCAGCCCGCTCGACAGCGAGCGCCGCCGCGGCGCTTTCGTATGCGCGGGCTGCGAGCTGCCGCTGTTCCGCTCGGAGTGGAAGTTCAATTCCGGCACCGGCTGGCCGAGCTTCTCGCGCATCATCCGCGAGAACGCCGGGACCAAAGAGGACCTGCTGCTGCTCACCCCACGCACCGAATACCATTGCGCCCGCTGCCTCGGGCACCAGGGCCACGTCTTCGACGATGGGCCTGCGCCTACCCGCCTGCGCTACTGCAACAATGGCGTCGCACTTCGCTTCGTGCCTGCGTAAGAAACCGGCTCACGCTAAGACTATAGGGGCATGACCGAGCGCCCCGAGCAAGACGCGCGTTATCTCGCCGCCGCGGCGGAATTCGGCCCGTCCATGCAGCGGCTGGCCCGCGCCAACGAAGCCGACCCAGATCGGCGGCGCGACCTGTTGCAAGACATCCACGTAGCGCTTTGGCGCAGCCTGGCGCATTTCGACGGCCGCTGCTCCATGCGCACCTGGGTGTTTCGGGTGGCCCACAATGTCGCGGCGAGCCACATCCACAAGGAGCGTCGCGGCAAACAGGGTGCGGTGTCGCTCGATGAGATCGATCAGCTTCCAGCGAACGTTAACCTGTCCGACGAGGTCGAAGCCGGCGAGGCGCTGAACCGGCTGCATGCGCTTATCCGGCAGCTGAAGGCGCCAGACCGCCAGATCATCACGCTCTACCTCGAAGAATTCGACGCCGCTGCGATCGCCGAAGTCACCGGGCTCTCGCCCGGCGCGGTCGCCACCCGCATTTCCCGTCTGAAGAGCCAACTTGCACGGATGTTTCACGAGGCCGCCCATGCCTGACCGCGACCCCCTTCAAACGCTCTGGAAAGAGCAGCAGCAGGAGCATTTCGCCATGAGCCTCAGCGATGTGCGCGCACGCGCCGACCGGTTCCAAGATCGCGTCCGGATGCGCAACTTTATCGAATACGCCGTTGGCGGGGTTGTCGTGCTGGCGTTCGCTTGGACCGCCTTCGCCGCCGACGGCGTCATCGCCAGAGCGGGCGCCGCCCTGATCGCGCTGGCCACCATCTATGTGTGCTGGCGGCTGCACCATCTGGCGCGCGCCGCCGCCCACGACGAGCGGTCCGCCGCGGCGAGCTGGGCGCAGTTTCATCGCAGCGAGTTGGTCCGCCAGCGCGACGCCTTGCGTTCGGTGTGGCGCTGGTATCTCGGACCGCTGGCGCCGGGGCTCGTGCTGTTCTGGATTGGGGCGGGTCTGGCGCCGTCGAGCGAGGCGCCAATGCTTGTGCGGCTGGCCACCGCGGCGCTCGGGCTCGGCGTCGGCGCGGCGCTGTTCTACGCGATCGGCGTGGCCAACGCCCGCGCCGCCGATAGTCTGCAGCGCGAAATCGAGGCCATCGACCGCGCTCTGCAATCACCAGACGCGCACACATGATTGGCAGGCAAAGAAAAGGGCCCGGCTGTCGCCGGGCCCAAGAGTTAGATCATACTTGTGCCGGCGATCAGCGGAAGCTGATAGTCACCGCAGTGCGACGGTTCAGCGGCTCACGCACGCCGTCCGGGGTGGCGCGGGCCAGCTCGGTTTCGCCGCGGGCGTCAGTGCTGATCGACGCAGCGCCAATGCCGCGGGCCACCAGCGCATCGCGCACCACGACAGCGCGGCGCTGCGAAAGGCCGACATTGTAGGCGGTCGACCCCGACGTATCGGTGTGACCGACGACGACGATGTTGGCGATGTTGCATTGACGCGCGCGCGCCACTGCCGCGTCGATGGTTTCCAGCGCGGCCTGGTTCAGGTTCGAGCGATCCCATTCGAAATAGACGATGAAGTCCGAAGCCGGGCACGCGATCGGCGCCGGGGCCGGCGCAGGCGCGG
>CAZNTI010000100.1:0-6809 GCA_964575885.1 uncultured Terricaulis sp. | reverse complement strand
GGCCGAGCCCGAGAGCGGCGGCCCCACGCCGTTCTAGCGCCTCACCCACACCGATTGGCTACAGACGATTAGGAGCCCTCGCCATGTCCACGACTCTGCGCCGCGGTCAGCTCATTGCAGGCCTTGCCACCATGATCAGCGCCGCCGGCGCCGCCGGCGCCAGCGCCCAGGGCTTCCGCATTCCCGGGCTGCCGCTCGACAACGCGCCGCAAAACGCCCAGCAGCCGCCCCCGACGCCGGCCGGAAAGCAATCGCTCGGCCCTGCCGGCTATTCGATGCGCTATGCCGACATTCGCAATCTGCTCACACGCGGCGATTTCGACGCCGCGCTGTCGCTGTTCCAAGCTTCGGGGCAGCAACAGGGCCAGCAACAACAACAGAACGCGGCGGCAGGCGCGCCTGCCCCCGACGCCGCCGCCGAAGACGCAGAGGCGCGCCAGCGGCCGTTGTTCACTTCCAGCGACGTGTTCCTCAGCAATTCCGAAATCGGCCTGATGCACTACGAAGCGCGTCGCAACACCGATGCGCAATCGCATTTGGAGGCGGCCCGAGGAGCGACCCAAGAAAGCCAATCACGCGTCGGCGGCGCGCTGCGCTGGATGCGCGACCGGGGTCGGCAGGTCGCCGCCACGGTGATCGGCCGCGGCGATTTCGGCCCCTACCGGAAACGCGACTACGAAGGCATCCTGCAGCTCAACTACCTGGCCATGAACTTCCTCATCCAGGGCGACCGGCGCAGCTATAACGTGGCGCGCGCCAGCGCTGATGAGCAGCTGCAACTGCAGGCCCGCTTCGCCGAGCGCATCGCCCGCGCTCAGGCCGACATGGAGGAAAAGCGCAGCGAGAACTCCGCCCAGACCAACTCGCTCATCGATACGCTGGCGCCGGAATTCAACGCTTTCGCCCCGGTCGCCAACCGGGTGCCCAGCGCCTACGTCAATCCGTTTGGGCCTTATGTCTCGGGCATGGCGCTCGAAATCGCCAGCCTCGAACAGGAATCGGTGCGCGGCAACGCCCGCGGCGCCTACGAGGAGGCGTTGGCGCTGCAGCCGCGCTCCACGCAGCTGGCCGGCGCCGTTGAAGCCATGCGCAACAATCACACGCCCGGGACGCGCATTCTGCACGTCGTCGTCGGCGAGGGCTTCGCACCCAGCCGCCACGTGCTGCGTTACGGGCTGCAGCTCGACGACGGCACCGTGCTGCCGTTGCGCATGGGCGTGTTCGTGCCGGAAGCCTCGCTGTCCCAGCGCGTCGAGTTGACCTACGCCGGCGCCCCTCGCCCGGTCACCCTGGAGCCGATCAGCGACGTCGAGGCGCTCGTGCTTCGCGATCAGAACGACCGCTTGCTGTTCATGTGGCTCGATCTGCTGGTCGCGGCGTACCGAGATCGCCAGACGCAAGGCATCGAACAGAGCCTCAATCAGCTCACCGGAGGCGGCATCTCGCTGGCGTCGGTGCCGGACCTGCGCAGCTGGTGCAGCCTGCCGCGGCGCATGCACGTGGCGCGCGTGGTTCTGCCCGCCAGCGCCACCCAGGCGACGCTGACGGTGCGCAACAGCGGCGGCGGCGTGGTCCAGCGCGGCACGGTCACCCTTGATCCGAACAACCAACAGACACTTATCTACGGACGCGCCACGGACGCGGTCCTCAGGCTGGACCAATCCCGGCGCCTGTGGGTCGATGGCGGCGTCGATCTCAGCGCCGGAACAGGGGCGAATTAAAATGCGAAACGTCGTCACAGCGCTCAACATTCTCGCCGCTGCGCTGGCGGCCTCCGCCCTGCTCGCCGGGCCCGCGGCAGCGCAGCGGACCCGCGGCGACACCGACATCCCTGTCGTGCGCAATATCGGCATGCCGGAATATGTCGACATGGCCAACGAAGTCGCCGATCAGCTGCTGCAGTCGCAGCGCATTCAGGAAATCGCGACCCGCGCGGAAGCCGCCAAAGTGGTGCTGGGCGTGCCGCTGAACAATTCCGCCCGCTGGGACGTGCGCGTCGCCGACATTTTCGACACCGTACGCAATCGGCTGGTCTCGGAAGGGCGCATGCGCGTCTTCTCCACGGGGGCCACGGATGTGGAATACATTCTCACCTCCGAATTCACCACCACCCGCACCGCCGGTCGGCGTAACGAGAACGTCATCACCTATACGCTGACGCTCACCACGATCGAAGGCGAGTTCATCGGCGCCTATTCCTCGCACCGCGCTTTTGTCCAGTGACAGCCAATGGCTGATTTCTTCATCAGCTACAGCCGCGACGACCGCGCGCTGGCGGAGCGGGTGGCGAAAGCGCTTAGCGCGCGCGGCCATTCCGTGTGGTGGGACCGCGACATCAAGGGCGGCGACGACTTCCGGGCTACGATCTCGCGCGAGCTGCGCGCCGCCGATGTCGTGGTCGTCATTTGGAGCGAGAGTTCCGTCGAGTCGAGCTTTGTGTGCGACGAGGCCGATCGCGCCAACAAAGCCAAGAAGCTGGTGCCGATCGCCTTCTCTTGGGACTTTGAGATACCGATGGGCTTCGGCCAGATTCACGTCGCCGATTTCTCGCAATGGCGAGACAATCCCGCAGCTGCGGAAATCGACGACGTTCTCGCCAAGCGCGAAGCCATCAAAGGCGGGCGCTTCCGCGACGCGCTGAAAAGTCCCGCAGCACTTCTGAGCGGGCTGCAATCACGGCGCAACGATGCGCTGGCGCTGCTGGCCAAACTCGGCGAGGGCGTCGGCGGGATTTCCTATGCGCGCCTGGCGCTGGGCGCACTGTGGTGCAGCGCCGCGTTCGTGGTGTTTGAAATCATCGCGGCGCAACTGCCCGGCGGTAGCGCCCATTTCGTCGACAAGCTGCTGTGGCTGCCGGGTTGGTGGATCGGGTTCGTGCTGGTGCGCGCTCTTTACCAGTTCATATTTCTGGCCAAGAACAAGAGCGCTGTATTTTTCCTCGACGAAGCCTTCGTCTTTTGGCTGTGCGTGTCCGGGTTGATCAGCGTGCTGCTGCTGCTGATCGGCGGCTACGACCTCAACTCCGGCCCGGCGTATATCGGTCTCTATCTGGAGCAGATTCCGCTCATCTCGTTGCTGGTTCTGGTGATAATCGGCCTGCTGCGCTCACTTTTCTGGGGCGTTCGCCTGGCCGCATCGCGACTGTGAAGCCTCGCGTTCGCGCCGCACGCTGTGCCAAAATCGGCCACCACCGCCACCCCTGCGAGCATTGCTGACGACACTTGGATGAAGCGTGACTGGCGCGTATCTTGCTCGCCTGGGGCAGAAGGCGAGCGACAGGCAAGCGGCTGATGGCTGAAGTACAAGCGCACCGCTTGGTCACCTGGCGGCGATGGTGGATCGCGGCGGGGATCTGCGCGGCCCTCGCCGGCGGGGCCGTGGGCGGCGTCTGGCTCGACCGCTCCGACCTGGTGGGAACCTCCATTCGCCGCGTGCAGGCCTGGGCGCGGATTGACAACCAGCACGTCCAGTCCCGCGAACTGTCCTCGCACTTCCAGCAACTGCGGGTCGCTGAAATCCACGTTACACATACCATGATCGACGGCGGCAGCGTGGTCGCGGTCGGCGAGCATCTGCTGATCTCGTCGCCGCACGGCCAGCTCACCTATCTCGACCCTGACGACCGGCTGCATGCGCTCGCGATCGCAGCGCCGCTGAACATCGAAGAGCTGCGCGGTCATCGCTATTACAACGAGCCGACCTTCGTGGTGCGGGCGCTGCGCGCGCTCGACATGCTGGTCATGCCCGCCGGCGACCATGAGTACGATCTCTTCGTCACTCACGACCGCTTCAGCAGCGAATGCGTGGATTTCGTGGTCAGCAGCATCAGGCTGCATGCGAGCCCCGCCGGCTTGCGCCCGCGCGGGCAATGGCGCGAAGTCTGGCGCGCCGGGCCCTGCCTGCGCTTCGCGGACGTCGGCGAGATGGTGGGCATGCCGCCGCAGACGGGCGGCCGGATGGTGCAGCTTAATGATCGCGAGATTGCGGTCTCGGTCGGCGACTACGGCCATGTCGGGGTGACCGACCGCAGTTCCGTCGCCATGGATCCCGCCTATGATTACGGCAAGATCGTCGCGCTTGACGTCACCACTGGCCAGGCCCGGCGCATCGCCGCCGGCTTTCGCAACCCGCAAGGCCTCACACGCGATCGGCGGGGAAGGCTTTGGGCGACCGATCACGGGCCGCAGGGCGGCGACGAAATCAACCTGGTCGTCGAGGGCGAAAATTACGGCTGGCCGGTCGCCACCTACGGCATGGACTACACCTCCCCGCCTGAGCGCTGGCCGCGCAGTCCGCGGGTATCGACGCATGCGGGCTATGCGCGTCCGCGCCATGCGTTCGTGCCTTCCATCGGCATCAGCGCCATCGCCGCTGCCGACCCGCGCGAGTTTCCGAACTGGGCCGATAGCCTTCTCGTCGCCAGCATGCGCGCCCAGACGCTGTTCGTTGCGCGCATGGAGGGCGAAGACATCGTCTTCGCCGAGCCGATTCCGCTCGGACGTCGCCTGCGCGACATCGAAACCTTGCCGGACGGCCGCCTCGCAATCCTCGCCGATGGCGGCACGCTGCTGCTGATCAGCAACGCCGAGCATGACCAAGAAGGCGGCGCTCTCAACGTCGTGGGCTTCAACGCCCTGCCCGCCGCTGGCGCCGAGGAGACGCCGCGCGCCGAAGGCACGCGCATCGATTGGGGCCGCGCCGCCTTCGAAGCGTCCTGCGCTACCTGCCACAGCGTGAACGGGCGCAATGGCGCGGGCCCGCCGCTCAACGGCGTCATCGGACGCGATGTCGCATCGATCGACAGCTTTCCCTACTCGGACGCGCTGCGTGAGCTGGACGGCGCGTGGACCGAAGAGAGTCTGGTTCGCTTTATACTCGATCCCCAGGCGGCCGCGCCCGGCAGCGCCATGCAGGCAACGCCGTTGTCGCCACACGCCGCGCACCGGATCGCGGCGTATTTGCAGGCAGCACCCGCGGAAGAAGCGTTGGACGATTGCGGCAATGGCTGCGCCGAAGAGATGCGCCAGGCCATCAGATAAGGACGCCTACGCGGCTTCGGCCGCGCTCAGCGCCACATAGCGCTTCAAATGGAAGTCGACATTGCCGAAGGTGGCGTCGAGCATGGTGACGCGCTTGAAGTAGTGGCCGACACGCATTTCGTCGGTGACGCCCATGCCGCCATGAATCTGCACGGCCGCCTGGCCGACGAAGCGGCTGTGCTTGCCGAGCGACACCTTCGCGGCAGAAACCGCGCGCGCGCGCTCCAAGGCGCTGTCGCCGAGCTTCAGCGTCGCGCGCAGCGCCATCGAGTAACTCTCCTCAGCGGCCATGAACATGTCGACCATGCGGTGCTGGAGCACCTGGAATTCCGCGATGGGGCGGCCGAACTGCTTGCGCGTCTTGGCGTACTCGCGCGTCAAATCGCTCATCATGCGCATGCAGCCCACGGCCTCGTGGCAGTAAGCGGCGTTGGCCTCGTCGACAACGCGCTCGATCACCGCCAGCGCTGCGTCCGCTTCTCCCACCAGCGCCTCGGGCCCGACCGCGACGTTCTCGAAGTACACTTCCGAAGCGCGCGTGCCGTCCATGGTGGGATAGTCGCGGGTGGAAACGCCCGACGCAGATCTCGGCACCAGGAAGAGCGAGACGCCGTGCGCGTCGCGTTGAGCGCCGGCGGTGCGGGCGCTGACCAGGAAATGATCGGCCTGGGGACCGCCCAGCACCACAGCCTTCTGGCCGTTGATGGAAAAGCCGGCGCCGCTTTTACGCGCCGTTGTGGCGACATCGTTCAGCGACCAGCGGCTCTTGGGCTCGGCCTGCGCAAACGCGATTACCCGCTCGCCCACGGCGATGGCGTTCAGATGTTCCTGCTTTTGGGCCTCGCTGCCGGCGTAGTTCAGCGCGCCTGCGCCGATCACCACGGTCGGCACGTAGGGCTCCACCACCAGCGCCTTGCCGAACTCCTCGGCAACCACGCTGACATCCAGCGGGCCGCCGCCGAGACCGCCGAACGCCTCAGGCAAGGGCGCCGCAAGCAATCCCAGTTCCGCGAACGTGGCCCAGTTTGTCTTCCAGGCATCCTCGCTGGCGAGCGCGGCGCGGCGCTTGTCGAAGTCGTATTGGCCGGCGGCCCACTTCGTGAGCGAGTCACGCAGGGCGTTCTGTTCGTCGGTGTAGTCGAAATTCATGCGATCGCTCCTGACTGGCAACATCGACAGGCTGGACGCAACGGTCAAGCCGGCGGTTACCGGCGTCCGAGCAGGATATCCAGCAGCGTACGCGGCCGCTTGGGAGGCGGCGTCCACGGGCCCCGGGTTGGCGGCAGCGCCGTGGTCGCCGCTGGCGGCGCACGCGACGACGCGGCGGCCGGACGACGCGGGGCGGCGCCGCCGACGGCGGCCTTCAGCCGCGCCGCCACCGCGAACGCGTCGCCGCTCCAAATCATGGAATCCTTGCCCTTGATCAGCGGCAGACGTGACAAATCCGGCTTGCCCACGATCAGCGGCACCACCTTCTTTTGCCCGGTGACCTCCAGCGAAAGCGCGGTGTTCACTTCCACGATCGGCCATTCCTTGGCCACCGCCTGCGCCGAGATGATCGCCAGCACCGTGCGCGCCGAGCCGAGCGCGGTGTTGATCTTCTGGGTGAAGCTTTGACCCCAGCCGATATGGGCTTCGTCGAGAAACACCTTCAGCCCCAGTTTCTGGCAGGCCTCGAAGATCGGACGCGCCACCTCGTCCTTGTCCTCGCTGGCGTGGCTGATGAAGATGTCGAAATCGTCGCCGCCGAAGGCGATCTGGCGCACGAAC
>CAZNTI010000099.1:0-6813 GCA_964575885.1 uncultured Terricaulis sp. | reverse complement strand
CCATCCCGCAACGCATCCGTCCGCTGGAATGGCGCGGTCCCGCATGGTTCTGGACGCCGGTGGCGTTGGGCGCAGCTGTTGGTTGGCCGGCTTTGTTGTTTTATGACGATCCCGGCCCCCGCCAGCTTGCTGTTCTGGGGGTGGCGGGGGTCTTCGCGCTGGCGCTGTGCATGCTCGGCGTGAGCTGGGCCCGCGGCAAGCCGCCGAAATCACGATGGGCAGTGGTGCAGCACGTGATGGCGGCGAGCGCCCTCGCCATCGTTACGGCGCCGTTCCTGATGGGCCCGCTGCTCAGCGCCAGCGCCCCGGGCTTCGAACTCACCCTCGCAACCGCCCCGCTCATGCTGATCGTGGGGCTGCCTATGCTGTTTGTGTCGGCGCTGCTGTTCTCCGCGCTCGCACTCTCGACCAGACGTCAACGCAAGCGCGGCACGCTTTTGGACGACGAAGTGTTCCGCAACGATGTACAGCCATTCCGCTGAGGAGAATCCATGTTCGCAGGCAAGACGTGGTGGATCACCGGCGCTTCCTCTGGAATCGGCGAAGCGCTCGCACAGGCGTTGTCGCGCGAGGGTGCGCGGTTGGTCCTTTCCGGCCGCAACGTAGAGGCGCTTCGCGCCGCAGCGGCGCAGGCCGGCGACAATGCTCTGGTGCTGCCATTCGAGGCGACCGACTACGCCCGCATTCCAGCGCTTGTCGAGCACGCATGGGCCTGGTCTGGTCGCATCGACGGACTCATCAACAACGCCGGCATCTCGCAGCGCTCGCTCGCCATCGACACCGTGTTTGAAGTGTACGAACGCATCATCGCGGTCGACCTCCTCGCGCCGATCGCGCTGACGCAAGCGCTGCTGCCGCGCATGGCGGCGGCGGGCGGCGGCGACATCGTCGCCATCTCCAGCGTCGCCGGCATCGCCGGGCCGCCGCTGCGCAGCGCCTACAGCGCCGCCAAGGCCGGCCTCATCGGCTATTGCGACAGCGTGCGCGCCGAAACTGCGCACCTAGGCATGCGGGTGCTGGTGGTGGCGCCAGGCTCGGTGCGCACCAACGTGTCGAAAAACGCGCTGGACGCCACCGCCAGCGCCCGCGGCTTCAGCGATGCCGCCATCGATCAGGGCCTCGCGCCGGAGGCAGCCGCCCAGCGCATCCTCTCTGCACTCAGCGCCGGCGAGCGCGAGTTGATCTTGGCCGAAGGCATGGAAGCGGAAGTCGCGCGACTGCGCCGCGCCGATCCCAATGCGCTCTTTGACGCCATGGCGCGGCTGATGGCCTCCGGCTACGCTCAGCAATTGGGCGCGGAGAAGAAGGGGTGATGCGGCTGGCCGCGCGGCTGGCCGAACTGCATCCCAAGCGCTTTTTCCTGGACACCTGGCGCGCGCTTGACGCCGAGGCGGAAACTGCCCGCGCCGCACGCCGCGCCGCCGGCAAAGGGTGGGACTGGCGGCCGCTAGCGGCGCTCGGCATCGGCGGGCTCTGCCTTACTCTGATCCAGTATGGGGGCTTCTATCCCGGCTACGAGGCGTTCCTGCGCTTGGCCGCGGAAACCGAGCTGCTACGCCCGCTGGCCGATGCAGCGCAAGCTCCGGACTGGCGCGAATTGTGGGCGCAGGGCTGGTGGACGCTTATCCGTTTCATCGCCTATTTCGTGATCCCGGCGCTGGTGATCGTCGCGCTGTTCGGCGAGCCGGTCCGCGCCTATGGGCTGGAAACGAAAGCCCTGGTCGAGCACGCCTGGGTTTATGTGTTCGGCTACGCCATCGTGTTTGCGTGCATCCTGTTCGTCGCCGCGTTCGTTCCGCACTTCACCGAATACTATCCGTTCTATCGCGACGCTGGCCGCAGCTGGCTCGATTTCGGCCTCTGGCAATCGTTCTACGTGCTGCAATTCTTCGCGCTTGAATTTTTCTTCCGCGGCTTCTGGCTGAACGCACTGCGTCAGGCGATGGGCAGCGCGGCCATCTTCGCGATGACGATCCCCTATTGCATGATCCATTTCGGCAAGCCGCTGCTGGAGACGTTGGCGGCCATAGTCGCTGGAATCTTTCTGGGCACCTTGGCGATGAAGACGCGCTCGATCTGGGCCGGCTTTCTGCTGCACGCCAGCGTCGCCATCACTATGGATCTCGCCGCGATGATCGTCACCGGACGGTGGCCCGACCGGCTCCTCCCCTGACTCATTTCGCCCACATGCGCAGCAGATTTGAAATCGACTTGTCGATGAGCAGCAGTGCGTCGCGCTGCGCACTGGCCTCGGCCAGACGCACGCGCGCGACCGAGAGATCGAACAACAGCTCGCGCTGCGCCGCATCGGCGACATAGCTCTGCACCCAGCCCACCGCGGCCAAACGTACACCCGCCGTCACCGGCGACACCTGATGAATCGACCCTGCGGGGTAGAGTATGGCGTCGCCGGCGTCGAGCTTGATCGCCTGCTCGCCCAGCGCGCTTGCAATACAGAGCGCGCCGCCCTCGTAAGCGCGCGGCTCGCACAGAAACAGCGTGAACGCGAGATCGGTGCGCAGCCGGTCCTCGCCGGCGCCCATCAGCGCATCGTCGGTGTGTTGGCCATAGGTCATGCCGGGCTCGTAGCGCGAAAACAAAAGCCGCGAGAGCCGCGCCGGCCGCGCCGCGATCTCGAACAGCGCGTGTCGGCGTAGCGCGTCGGCGACGAAGCGCTCTAGCGCCTGCGTGCGCGCGTCGCCGCCATCGAGCTGCAGGTTTTCCTTCACGCCGCGCGCGGCCGCCCCGGCAGTGCGCTTGCCGGCGACCCAGGCGGCCGCGTCCAGTTCGGCGCGCACCCGCGCCAAATCTTCTTCCACCAGCACTTGCTGCAGGATGACGCTCATCGGCATTCCTTATTGCGAAGCATTCGCATTTGGTCCAGTGTCCGCGCTACCCCGGAGAAAGACATGAACGGTTGGACATTCAAGCGTTGGCGTGTGGCCGGCGCCGCGGCAGCGGCCGTCGGGCTCGCGGCCTGCGGCGGCGAAGGTGGTGAAGGCGCTGGCGGTGAGGCCGGCCACGGCGAGGCGGGTGAAGCAGCGGTAAGCGGCGGGGCCCAGGCCGGCGGCGGCGAAGCCGGCGAAGCGGCCAGGGGTGAGAGCGGCGGCGAGCATGGCGAAGCGGGCGTCGCCAGCGCCTATGCCGGGCTTGAAGGCGACCAGCGCACGGCGCTGCGGCTCCAACACCTGAAAGGTTTTGTGCTGGCCGCCGAGCAGATTGCCACGACCGGGAAGAGCGAAGAGGCAGCGATCGTTCTGCAGCAGGGCCTGCTCGAAGTGTACGATCCCGCAGCCGATCAGTTCTCTACCTTGAACGTGGCGATCTTGCGCGACGCCGCCAACCTCGACACCGCCGCGCAAGGGCTGGGCGGACGCCTCGACGCCGCCGAGGCCGAAATCGACCGTGTGCTCACAGGCCTTGAGGTCGACTATGCGGTGCTGACGGCGCGCATGGCCGATATCGCGACCGGTCTTTATCAAAACGTCGTGCAGCCCGATGTCGTCGATCCCGTCGAGTACCAGCACAGCATGGGCGCGGCGCGCGCCGCGCAAAGCGCGCTGGCGCTGGGGCGCGCGACGCTGCACGGCCGCAACGCCCGCGCCTACGCGGAAGCCGAACGAGAACTGGCGCGCTTCGCGGCGCTGTGGCCGGCTGCAGAGGCGCCCGAGCAACCGAGCCAAGCTGCGACCTATCGCGACGTGTTGGCGCAAAGCTCGCGCGTGCGCCTCGCGCTTTCGCCTTACCTGTAGGCTCAGCGCCGGAGCTGGCGCTCCAGCTCCTCGACCTGCTCCGTTAGTCGCTCAACCTCGCGCTTAAGCGATGCGTTCTGCGACGAAAGCGCAAACCATGTCAGCACAAGCAGCAGCGATGCGACGCCGGCAATCGACCAGCCGACGGTACCGAGTGTTTTGTTCATAAGCTCCTCGCTTGAACTTGCCGGCGATGGGGCGGCGCGACGAGGCGCTGCGGGCGCCGCCGGCGCCAGCGTTGGCCCGCGCGCCTGCACAGCGTGCAGAAACTCGGGGCCTAGCCGGGCAGAACCGAGCGCGCCGCGCCGCGCTTGAGCCGCCCGCACCACGCCAGCCCAGTCGCCGCTCGGGCAGAGCATCGCAAACGAGGCGTCGTCCTGCTTCACCGGCTCGATCGCGCGCGTCAGCGCCTGGCATGCCTCTTCGATGCTCGCCGCGCCCGCGACCGCATCAAGGAGCGCTCGTTCAAATCCAAGCGGACCGCCGAAAGCGCCATAAGCGCCGTCGCTGGCGACCAGCAGCAGATCGGCCCCCGCAGGATCGAAGGGCGCGGCCGAGAACCCCCAGGGCCGTCGGGTGTCAGCCGAAATCGCCATCCGGTTTGGCGCATCCGCCCAGGCGCCGTCAGCGCGCACCAGACGCGCTAACCCGGCTTGCGCATTGGCGTCGGCCCAGGTGAGCAGCTTGAGGCCGGCGCTTCCGGACCAAAGAAACCCAAGCGAGTCCCCAACCCAAAGCGCCACACCTTCACGCCCCTGTGCACGCAGCATGAGCATGCAGGCGGTGGTTGGAAAATCGAGCATCAGCGAACCAGCGACGCGTGACGAGGTTTCCAGCTGTTGGGGCAGCGCCTCGATCGCCGAACGAATCGCCGCTTCGGCGCGTCGCTCGAAGCTGCCGCCGCCGCCGCTTCCCGCCGAGAACGCGGCAAAAGCATCTGCAACCGCCGCCGCCGCCGCTTGCGCGGCGAATGCAGCGCCGGTGGCGCTGAAGCCGTCGCTGCGACGCACGTAGCTTTTGGCGCCCGAACCGCCCATGCCGTCAAACACCGCCGCCAACAACCAGCCGTTGCTCACCGTGGCGATCGGGCGCGCGTCCTCGCCCGCGCCGGGGTGTTTCTCCAGCCAGCCCGATGCCGCGCTTGCGCTCATGCGACGTTGGCCATGACGCTTTGCGCGATCGCGGCGATCACGCTTGTGTATTCGTGATCCGAGATGCCCGCGCCGGCGCGGGACGGGAACCACACCGTCTCTTCCCATTGCGCCGCGATCTCACGCCAAGGGTAGACGGCCGGCGCAAACAGCAACAAACGCCGGCCCGCGGGATCGATGTAATCCGTGGTGTTCCACCAATCGGTCAGTTCGTTCAGGGACTGCGGCACGCGCTCGCGCGGATAGGCGTGCGCCGGCGTTCGGAAATCGGCGCGCTCAAGGCGATGCGCGGCATCGTCGGTCCAGACGACGATAACCTGACGGCGCGAGCGATCGGCGTCGAGCGCCCATGGTGAGCGGATCGCGAGCGCCAATGCTTCAAGCCCGGACTCCTCGGGTTCGTTGCCGCCTTCGGAGGCATGCAGTAGAGCGACAAATTCGCGGAACGCGGCCGCTTCGCCAGGCAAATCGAAGAACCGGCTCTCGAGCATCGCCGGCGCGCCCGCCGCATAATAGTCGCGAAACGCGACCACGCGCGCGCGCAGACCCGAAAGCGGCTTGCGCTGGTAGCTCATGTATTCGGCGATGTCCTCGTGAATGTGCGCAGCGTGGTCTTTCACCATGCCGAGGACGGGGCCCATGCTGCCAGTGCAATCGACGCACAATACGAGGTCAATTTTGTACACGGCGTCCCCTAAGCGCTCTATAAGCGCGCCCATGTAAGCAGAGCGTCGCAAGGGGGCAACCCCGACGGAGGGCCGATGTGGCGGGCGGGCGATGAGGTGGGCGCATTCCGTATTGAGCAGGTGCTTGCCACCGCCGGGGGACGCAGCATCGCCTATCGCGCCACGCACGGCGGAGAACCGGCTTTTCTGAAACTCTTCCTTTCACCGCGCCTGCCGCGCATCGGCTCGCCCGAGCTGATCGCGCGCAAGAGGGTCGAGGCCGAGCGCTTCCGCGCCCAGCAGGAGCGGCTCTACGCCGCCATCGTCGCGGCGCAGGCGCAGGCGCCGGCGCTCAGCCGGCACCTTGCGTTTCTCTCGGGCTCGCCTCCTTACGAGGGCAGCTTTGCCGCCGCCAACGAATGGTTGCCGCTCTGCGATCGCGCGCTGTTGCGCCGCGCTGCGCTCACGCCCGACGACGGCGGCTTGCGCCGCGACCTCCTGGTCGCGCTTGCAGGGGCGCTCACGGCATTGCACGCGCGCGGCGTCGTTCACGGCGACGTCAAGCTCGACAATATCGGCATCGTTGAAAACGCCCCCGGCGCTTACGCTGCGAAGCTGTTTGACTATGATCACGGCTATTTCGCCGGTGAGCCGCGCAGCGGCGACTTCGTGTTCGACCCCGCATACGCGGCGCCGGAAGTCCGCGCTTATGCGGCCGGGGCCAAAGGCTGCGCCCCGTTGCTCGACGGGGCCGCCGACGTTTTCGCTTTTGCGCGCGTGTGCGCAGAGGTTTTGACCCGCGCCGACGCCGGCGCCGACCCTGAAAGCATGCGCGACGCGTTCACGAGGGCTGGTGCGGCCCCGTCTCTGATCTCGGCGCTGGTCGCAGCGCTCGCGGCCGACAAGAACCATCGCCCGACCATGCCGGAGCTGCGCGACGCGCTCGCTTCAGCCCCGCCGCTGCGTGCCCCTTCGCCAGCGCCGACGCTTGCGCCGCCCGCGGCGGCTTCGACGCAACCGCCCGCGGTTGCGGGCCCCGAGCCGGCGCTGCGCCGGCCGCGCTTGCGCTTCGACTAGGCGCTGGCGATGACCCTCTAGGTGGGATCAAGCTTGAGGCGCGGCCGTTTTGCGGCGGCGTCGCTCTCGGGCGTGCGCGGCGGCTGCGGCGCCGGGACCGGGGCCGCAACCGGGACAAGGAGCGTTGCGATCAGGCGCGGCGCGGCGGCGGCGTCATAGGTGCAGTCG
>CAZNTI010000098.1:0-6909 GCA_964575885.1 uncultured Terricaulis sp. | reverse complement strand
CCAACGCGCCATCTGGCTCTTGAAGCGGATGCGATCGGCCGGCTTGTCGGCGAAATGGTTGGAGACGTAGTCGGTCTGCAGCGCTGGGATCATATGATCGGGGATGAAATCGACGGTGTCGGGATCGAAATCGTCCTCGAAGTCGATGTATTTCTTGTCGAGCGGATCCCAGAAATGGTCGTGGGTCGCGGAAATGATCTTATCGAACGCGGTGGACCGGTTCAGGTGGCGATCGATCTCGAGCATAGCTGCGAAATCGGTCGGCGGCACGGCATCGTAGACTTCGTCTTTGGTGATTTGACGAGCGCCGGTGGCGAGATTCGTGGCGGCGGTGTCGGCCATCGCGTGATCCTCCCTTTTCGCACGTATTCTAGGCGAGTAGAGCCCCAGGATCAAGGAAAATGACGCCCGCGTCAACTTGTCCGCGCGCAAGCCCAGCATGGCGCGCCTTGGACCCTGCCGTGGCCTACGTCATGGCCCCGGCGTTCGCCTCCCGCGCCTGCCCGGCCGGCATCCCGCGCTTTGCGATGCACAGCATCAGCACGCCGTGGGCCACGAAGTCCGTCAGCACCGGGGCGACGGTGGCCAGGCACGCAACCTCTTGGCCATGCTTGGCGAGCAAGGTGACGTCGCATTCGGCGGGGGCGCCCTCGCGCAGCGCCCGCTCAATCGCCTCGCCGACGCAGCGGCGATCCGAGAGGTGAACCACGTCCACAAAGCGATGTCCGAAAATGTCGCGCGCGGCGAAACCGGACCAGGTGGTGAACACTTCGCAAATGGCCTGGACCCGGGCGCGCGCGTCCAGGCGGATGGTCGCCGCTAAGCGATGAGTGCCCACCGACAGGCCGAGCGCCTCAGCGTCTTCGAGCCGCCGGCGCAGGCTATGGAGTTCGGTCAAATTCTGGAACAGCACCCCGGCCCCGTCAGCGACCGGGAACACGCACAGCGACAGCTGACGTCCGTCAAAGGCGCTGGCCTCAAAGCGCTCCGGCTTGCGTGACAACACCACCCGCTGCAGCCGCTGGGAAAGCACCGATGCCGCCGGCTGCGGCATCACCTCCAAAGCGGTGGCGCCTGTCAAATCCGCCTCGGCGCGGCCAACGAAAGCGCGGGCGCGCGCGTTGCTGGCGCAGATCCGCAATTGCGCGTCCAGGCGCAAATAGCCCTCGTCGGCGTTGTCCAGAATAGCGGCGTGCTCAGGCGTCGCCGAAACCTCGGTGAAATCCGCACGCCTGGCCGCGAATTCTTCGGGCGCGCACAACACCAGCCGCTCACGGCCATGATGGGTGATCGAGACCGGCCGACGGGCCGCCTCGCTTTGCCAGTAGCCGATATTGCGGATGAACTCCGCGCACGACACCGCAATCCGATTGGGCATGACCCCGGCCCCTTTGCCCGGCTCGCGACAGCGAAAACTCTAGCTGTTCAGAAGCTTCATACGATTCGAACCGAAATGCCACCTTAGATTGCGCCGCTCGCGCCTCGCCCCGCTCGCCCCCCCCTCAACCCCTCCCGCTGACAACCTGCAAAATGCAGAAAACTCTATCGCAGCAGATAGAAACGAGATCGTGGCAGCATCCCATATATCGATCGGAGCCGGCGATGAGCGTCTCTCTAAGGTTGCATAGGGGATTTGCAGCGCAGCCGCCCCTGCGCTTCCGCCGCGCTCAACGCGGCGGTGCGGCGGTGGAATTCGCCATCATCGGGCCGGTGCTGCTGCTCTTGCTGTTCGGTATGATCACCTATGGCGGCTACTTCATGACCGCCCACACGGTGCAGCAGGTGGCCAACGACGCCGCGCGCGCCGCCATCGCCGGCCTCGACGACGCCGAACGCCTCTCCCTGGCGCGCGAGGCCGCAACCGACGCAATCGCGCGCCAGCCCGACATGCAGGGCGAGCTTGCCGCCATTTCGGTGCTGCGTAGCGGCCCCACCGTCGCGGTGACGCTGACCTACGACGCCAGCGAGGACGCTTTCTGGGCCTTCGAATCCCTGGTGCCATCGCCCGACCGCCGCATCGAGCGCACCGCCACCATCCGGGTCGGCGGGCTGTGATGCGCCGGCCCGGCTTTCTGGCCGCTGAAAGCGGCGGCGTGTCAGTGGTGACCGCCGCATCAGCGGTGGCGATAATTGGCTTCACCGGCCTCGCCGTCGACATCGGCGCGGTTTTCCTGGAATCGCGTCGCCTGCAGGGCACTGCCGACCTTGCTGCGATCACCGCCTCGCAAAACCTGACGCGCGCTCACGCGCTGGCTGTGGCCACCGTCAACGACAATGGGTGGAGCGATCCCGAGGTGCGCACCACGCTGGGCGTGTACACCCCCGACCGCGAAATCCCGCCGCCGCAGCGCTTCCGGGCCAATGCGCCGCGCCCGAACGCCGTCAACGTCGAGGTCACGACCGAGGCGCCGCTTTATTTCGGGCGTCTGTTCATTCCCGAAGGCCAGATGACCATCCGCCGCCGCGCCACCGCCGCCAACACGCGCGAGGCCGCGTTCCAGGTGGGGTCGCGGCTGCTGTCGCTGCGCGGGGGCATCGCCAACGATGCGCTCAGCGCCGGCAGCGAGGTCAACCTGTCGGTTATGGACTACAACGCGCTTTTGCGCGCCGATGTGGAGCTCTTCGAGTACGTCGAAGCGCTACGCACACGGCTCGAATTGGAAGCCGCCAGCTTCGACTCCACCCTCAACCACCGCGCCGAAAGCGGGGATGCTCTTGACGCCATCGCCGACGTGCTCGCCGCCAGCGACCCCCGCGCCGAGCAGGCCATGCGCACATTGGCGCGCGCCGCCAACCGAAGCGGCCGCGAGCTCGAACTCGGCGACGTCATCGACTTGGGCCCCCGCGGGGCCCAGGACCACGTGACCGCCGCGGGCGGCTCGCGCATCGAAATCGGGGCCATGGATCTCGCCAGCGCCATCTTGGAGGTGGCCGGCGGCGCCCGCCAGGTTCGCCTGGATCTCGACGCCGCAGTGCCGGGACTGGCCGACACCAACGTCTGGCTGGCGATCGGCGAGCGGCCCAACGAGTCCGGCTGGCTGGCCCTGACCAGCGACAGCGACGTCACCATTCGCACCGCCCAAACGCGGCTTTATGTTGTGGCTAGCGTCAACGCGGCGGGGCTGGCCGGCGTGCGTGTACCGATTCTGATCGAACTGGCATCCGCGCAAGCGCGCTTGGTGGATGTGGAGTGCGACGCCGATCCGGCGCGGCGCGGCGCGACGCTCGAAGTTGCGCCCAGCATCGGCTCGTTCTCGCTCGGAGAGGTCGACACGGCTGATCTGGACAATTTCCGGCGCGAGCTGCGCCCAACGCCCGCGCAAGTGCTACGCACCCCGCTGGCGCGCGTGGAGGCGAGTTCGCTCATTACGGTCGGGGGGGCGCGATGGCAGAGCACGCGATTCTCTCATGCCGACATCCAGCAGGGCCGCGTGAAATCGGTTGCGACCCGCGACGCGGCGCGCGCCACCATTTCGAGCCTCCTAAGCAACGCAGAATTGACCTTGAGCGGACCCGGCGGACGCGGCCTGCCTATCGGCGCCGGCGCTCTGACGCCGGCGGTGCGCGAGGCGCTGACCCGCGCCGCCGCGCCTCTGGACGATTTGATCAACGGCTTGTCGGACTTGCTGGGCGTGCGTCTCGGCGAGGCTGACGTGCGAGTGAACGGCGTGCGCTGCGGCGCGGGTCTAGTGGCGTAATGTCGAGTGCAGCAATGACAAGACAGCGCACGCCGTTCTTCGCGCTCACGGCGCTATTGTGATCGTGTAGCGGCCAGCGTAGCGATTGCCGCTGGCGTTCTCAACGACCACCTCGACGGGCATGCTGCGCCCGTCGGCTGGGAATTCGAGGGTCTCGCTGCGACTCTCGCCGCGCGTTGTCGCGATGACGAAGACGCGCCCTCCCATCCGCCGGCCGTCGGCATCCAGCTGGTACATGGCCACCGTTTCCCCGCCCGGCGAATCGGTCTGCGCCCAAATCGTCACCTCGTGCGGTCCGGGCTCGGCGACGTTCAAGGAATGCTGGAAGGTCGTGAACGCGGCGCTGTCCCAGCTGTTCTCGTAGGGCCCCCAATCGGCGTTGGCTGGCGCCGGCGCAGACCCGGTTTCATAGTCGTCCGTAGCGCTGGGCGCAGGGGCGGGCGAACATGCCGCGAGAGCAGCGGCCAGGAGCGCAGCAAGCGTGAGACGCATCCCCATATCCTCCCTTGAGACTTAGCCTGTCATACCGGATCCCAGCATGCAGCACCTAGCCCCTTCTCTTGACGACTTCGAACGTTTGGCGCGCGCGGCGTGGCAGGCGCTGCCGGCGCCGTTCCGAACGCTCGCGGGCGACATCGTCTTTCGCATCGAGGACTTCGCCGACGATGCGACCCTGGCCGGCCTGGGGATCGAGGACCCATTTGAACTCAGCGGACTCTACGCTGGCGTCGATCTCACGCAGCGTTCGCTGATGGACCCCGCGCCGCAGGCGCCGGTCGTGTTCCTTTATCGGCGGGCAATTCTCGACGAGTGGATCGACCGCGGTGATGTCGACCTTTCGGAGCTTGTCGCGCACGTGCTGGTGCACGAGATCGGGCACCATTTTGGCCTGAGCGATGAGCAGATGGATGAATTGTTAGAGTCAGAGGACTGAGCGTTCGTTGCGGGGCCATGCATCGTCTGCGCAGTCGCCACAATCCACAGGTCGATGTGTGTTTCAGATTACAAATGAACTCAAGGCTTGGTAACTTGGCTGAGTCGCGGCCACTGGCGCCGTGCAACAATAATATTTGGGCGCAACATGGCGGTTGGTGGGGAAGGGTTCCTGAACTCAGGGCCGCGCATTTGCATCGACTTTGGGACCGCTCTTTCCAAGGCCAGCGTCTGTCTCGACCCCAATCTGCCATTGGAGCACGGTGTCCGACCACTCCAGCTTGGCGTCGTGTCTGGCGCTGCGCATCCGCTGCTGACGCCTTCGGTGTTATTTGTCGAAAACGGCCGGCTGTTTTTCGGTCCTATCGCATTTGAACGGGCCCGTCGCAGCGCGTCGCACCGCGAGCCTCTGCTCTCGTTCAAGACCGTGCTCGGGGCCCCGGACGTCGCCGCAGCGCTCGCCGCCAAGATCGGCCCAACGCTTGATCCCACAGGCACATTCCGCCAGCGCGACGCGCTGGTGATTTATCTTGCCTACCTCGATCAGCTGATTCGGGCGGCGATGTTGCTTTCGACGCCAAACCTGCCGTTCGATCCCTCCTATCTGCAGCGGCGCTACACGAGCCCGGTATGGCGCAAGAACGGCGGCCCTGACCACCAGTTCGAAGCCATCTTCGACGAAGCGGCCGCAGTTTCGCAAAAACTCGGCATGTTGTTCTTTTCGCCCGACGGCATCTCCATCGCCCAGTGCCGCGACGCGCTCGACAAAGCGGCCGCGCACCCGGGCGACGGCCGCCTCGAAGCCGGCGTTTTCGAGCCGCACGCAGCCGCCGCCGCCAGCCTGGCCTTTACCGTGGCGCCGACGCGCTTCGTGCTCATCTTCGACATGGGCGCAGGCACCACCGATTTCGCCGCCTTCGAATTCGACGAGCGCCACGATCCGCCGTTGCTGACTGAGGTGCGCGAAGCGCGTCAGTGCAGCCTGCTGGCCGGCGACGAAATCGACCGCATCCTGGTCGACCTGCATGCGCGCAAACACGGCG
The DNA here is from genome assembly GCA_964575885.1 of uncultured Terricaulis sp. Taxonomy (GTDB): domain Bacteria; phylum Pseudomonadota; class Alphaproteobacteria; order Caulobacterales; family Aquidulcibacteraceae; genus Vitreimonas. Next base: position 1,235 of record CAZNTI010000098.1, on the reverse strand, counting down.
CCAATCACGTCAGGCGTGACGAGCGCTTCCTGCGCGACGCCCGCATGCACGCCCGCAGCGCCAAGGAAGCGCTGTTCACTTACGGCAAGTGCGTGCTGAAACTCGATGGCAAGGCGACGACAGTGCGCCTGCAGGACCTCAACGAGGATGCCCGCTTCCACGAATTTCGCGAGGCTCTCCTCAACACCATCATCCAGTCGCTGGCGCCGGTGCTGCAGCGCGCCCACGATGCGCGCGCCCGCGTCGTCGACGTGGTGCTGGCGGGCGGCGGGGCACGGCTGCCGTTCCTGCCCGAACTCGTGCATGAGGCGAGCTATGGGCGGCTGGGTTCGACCTCGTTGCGGATCAGTCCGCTGGGGCCGCCGTCGCCAAACTACGCGGGGCTTGAACCCTCAATCGGGGCGGTGTTTCCGCAGGTGGCGATGTCCATCGGCGGCGCCATCGTCGAAGTCGTGCCCGCGGCCGCATAGGGCCGTTCAGGATCCGGCAGCCCGGTGCGCAATGGCTGCTTCCAGCGCTTGCGCGCTTGAGCCGTTGAGCACGTCCAACAGCGCAGACAGCGGCATTGGACGCCCCACGTGATAGCCCTGTGCGATGTCGCAGCCCATGTCCTTCAGCATCGCCAGGACGGCTTCGGATTCCACACCTTCGGCGGTGATTTTCATACCGAGCCCGTGGGCGAGTTCGATGGTCGACTTCACCAGCAGCGCATCGCGAGGATCCTCGCACAAGTTGCGGATGAAAGATTGATCGAGCTTGAGTTCGTCAGCACGGATGCGCTTCAGATAGTCCAGCGAGGACTGCCCGGCGCCGTAATCGTCAATGGCGATCTTGATGCCGGCGGCGACATAGCGGTCGATATTGCGCCAGGCGGCGTCGGCGTCGTCCATCGCCGCGGTTTCGGTGATCTCAAGACAAAGCGACGCTTCCGCGTCCTCGACCAAAGTCAGCACCATATCGGTGAAGCCGTCGTCACTGATCAGGCGCGCCGACAGGTTGATGGAAATCAGCAGATCATGACCCGCCGCCCGCAAGCGTCGGCAAGCCGCCGCGGCCTCAATCACGGTCCATTCGGTCAAGGCTGCGATATGGCCGGTCTCCTCGGCCATCATCACAAACAGATCGGGGGCGATGCGGCCCCGGGTCGGGTGGGTCCAGCGCACCAGCGCCTCTGCGCCCTCTATCTCGTCGCTGCGAATGTCTAGCTTGGGCTGGTAGTGCTGCGACAAATGCCC
>CAZNTI010000097.1:0-6921 GCA_964575885.1 uncultured Terricaulis sp. | reverse complement strand
CGCCGGCGAAGAGGGCATGAAGCATTGCCGCACGCCCGATATCATCGCCGACGCCGCCTACGCGATTTTCAATCGGCCCGCGCGCGCCTGCACCGGCAACTTCTTCATCGATGACGTGCTTCTCTACGAAGTAGGCGAGCGCGACTTCGACAAGTACCGCGTCGATCCGAGCAAGGATCTGATGCCGGACTTCTTCGTGCCGGAAGATTGCGCGCTGCCCCCGGGGGTGAGTATGAAGGCGATAGCGTGAGCAACAGTGGCTTCCCTTTCCGCTCATGAGCAGCGAGAGGCGTCCTGCCCAACAGTCTCATAGCTAGCGGTAGGGGCGGCAAGTGGTTGAACAGCGCAAACTCGCCACCATCATGTCCGTCGATGTCGCCGGCTATTCGCGGGCTGCGGAGGCCGATGACGGCGCGGCCGCGGACGCGGTCCGCGCGTTGCGGCGCACCATCGAAGATGTGATTGCGCCGTTCGGCGGTCGCATCTTCAACAGCGCCGGCGACGGGTTCATGATCGAGTTCTCGGCCGCCACGTCTGGCGCGCAAGCGGCGCTGAAGCTGCTGTCCGAGAGCGCGGCGGGCGTGCGGCCGCTGCCGAAGATCCGCATCGGGCTCCATCTTGGCGAGGTCATCGTTGGAGAGAGCGGCGACCTGCTCGGCCACGGCGTCAACGTCGCGGCGCGGCTGCAATCCATGGCCGCGCCCGGTGGCGCGATGGTGAGCCAGGCCGTGCAGTCTCAACTTCGGAAATCCTCCGACATTCCGCTCACCCCGCTGGGCCGCGTCCAACTCGACAAAATGAATGAGCGCGTCGAAGTGTTTGCGCTTGAGCCGGGGCGACGGCCCGGCGTGCTGCGCGGCTGGCGAAGGCTCGCCGCTCCGCTGGCGGTCACGCTCGTGGTCGTCACGCTTGGCCTCCTCAGCTGGCTCGGTTGGAGCGCCGTGGAGCTGAACGCGCCGAACTCCGAGCGCATTGCATTTTTCGGCTTCACGCCCTCGGGCGCGGACCCGGTTACGGCGGAAATTGCTGCGGCGGCGACCGACGAAACCTTTCAAGCGCTGCTGGCATTGCGGCTGGAAGCCGCCTCGCGCGCCGACACGCAGGGCGTCGAGCTTGCCCGGCAGCGCGCCAGGGCTGCCGAACTCGGCGCGACCTACGCGCTTGGCGGCGAGGTGCGGACAACCAACGGCGTCGTCAGCGTCCGGATACGTCTTGAGGATGTCGCGAGCCGCACGACGTTGTGGGAACAGACAGTGAGCGGAGAGGCAGCCGACAGCGCGTCGCTGCCCGTGCTCGCCGCGGGCGCGGCCATCCGCGTGGCGCGGTGCATGGCGCTTGCGCGTCCTGGTCTTCCTCGGGAAAGCGGCGACCTTCTGGCGCAACTCGCCACGGCGTGCGCCACGCCCTTCATAGCCTTTCGCGATGCGCCCCCGCGCTGGCGCGAACTCGCAAGACGGGCGCCGGATTCAGCTGTCATCCAAGCCAATTTCGGCAACAGCCTTATCTACCATGCAAATCATTCGGCTTTATCTGAAGCTGAGCTCCGCGAGGTGTGGGCTGAGGCCGCAGCGGCCGCTCAAAGGGCGCTGGCGATCGAACCCGACAACGGGGTCGCGCGGACTGTGCTCGCCTATAACGCGATTTATGAGGGGCGGCCGCTTGCAGAAGCCGGGAGGCTTATGGACGCAGCCTTCATGGATTCGCCCGACGATTGGCGAAGGGGCGAAACCGGCTCCAACCGGAACGAGTTTCTGCTGGGCGTAGGCAGGACGAGGGAAAGTCTGGCCGCTGCGCAGGCGACTATTAGCCGTGATCCGCTAAGCCCCACCCCCTACATGCTCCTGGCCCAAGCGCTTGTGCATGTCGGGCGGAGGGCGGAGGCGGGGCGCGTTTGGCAACAGATGAGCGCACGCTGGCCAGACGCTTGGTGGGACTTGTGGGCTGGGTACGCCGTTCGAGACGGGATAAGCGACATCGAAGTCGTGCTCGCTGCGGCGCCGCCGCGCGTGTCTGGGGAAACCAAGACATGCTGGCGGCGGCTAGCAACTGCTCACGCCTCTAACAGCGCAGCCGTCCGATCAGCGGGCGCCGAAATCGCAACACAGTGTGGGGCCGATGGAAGAATAAACGTCAATACCACGAACCTGATGAGAGCCCGGCTTCGGGATGATCTCGACGGGGTCTTTGCTTTTTATGGCGCCTTGGGGGATCACTCCTACCCGTCCAACTTTCTTTTCACTTCTGGCGAGCTGTTCAACAGAACAAACCGACCGTTACGCGCGGATGCGCGGTTCCTTCAACTCATGAAGGACAGCGGCATCTACCAATACTGGCTTGAAACTGGCACGCATCCTGACGTTTGCGACTTGCCCGAGGAGAGAGCCTTCGAGGTTTGCGTCCGCTTGCGCGAGGACCAGGCGAGAGGTCAGCGATAGATCACCCCTCTGGGCGCACACGAGGGGACGTGCCGGATTTCATAAGCTTGACCCGCTTTGGCGCGAATGACCATCGCACGGCCCGGCCGCCGCGCGTGATTGCGCCAAAGAACACAGCTGACTTGAGGCGCTGTAGTACGCGTGGCGGAACGCCCACGCTGGCGCCGCCGGGCGGGCCGCCCACCGCCGCGCTTAGTCGGGAGCGACGCCCAGCTCCGCCCTGACGTGGGCGGCCAGCGCTTCGGCGTCGTCGCGCGAAGCGGCCCCGCGGCTTTCATAGCTCTGGCCCGACTTGATGCGGATCACCACCGCGAATGTGTGCGGGCCGCTTTCCCACGCGATCTCGCGCACAAAGACGCTTTCAACGTCGCGCCCCGACACGATGTCGGTTTTGTCGATGAAGGGCGAGCGGCGCTGAACATAGAGGCGCCCGCCGCTGAAGCGCCACGCCTGCGCTTCGCCGGTCAGCGCGCCCATGATGAAAACAGCGCCGACCGCCCAGCCGCCCAGAACGATGACACCGAAGAAGAGCGTGAAAAGGCTCGGCGTGAGGAAGACCGGCCAAAACGCCCACACCGGCGCCACGACGCAGAAAAGCCCTGCAACCCCCAAGCACACCCGCAGTGCCGGCGGCAATGGGCGCGAAAGATCGAAACCGTGCTCAGCCATCGCGGCCAATGTACGCGGACACGGTGAAGCCTGCGTGTAGCGCTATGGTTTAGAGGAAGCGTCGCCACCTCGTGGCAGCGGCCCGCGCCTGCTATTCCCCGCGCGGGGCAGGCACGTGCACGCCGCCGACCGGCCGCTCGGCCAAAGTCTCTTTGCGGCAGCGGTAAAGCTCAGCCGGGCGCCCGCCGGCGCTGGCGTCGAATTGGCCGGAGCCCTCCACCAGACCGGTGCGATCAAGCAGGCGGCGGAAATTCTGTTTGTGCAACTCAAGGCCCGCAATCGATTCCACCAGCCGCTGCAGATGCAGCAGCGTGAATGTCTCCGGCGCCAGTTCGAAGATCACCGGCCTGTATTTGATCTTGGCGCGCAAGCGGCCGATGGCGGTGGCGAGGATGCGGCGGTGGTCCGAGGCCATCGGCTCACCCAGGCCCGGCGCCGCCGAGATTTTCGGCGTGCCCTTGGCGCCGAAGCGGGAGCGGTCGCGGGCGGCCTCCGGGGCCAGCCCCGCTTCGTACAGCACTTCGTAGCGCTCGAGCGCGCGCTCCTCGTTCCACACCGCGCCATCGAGCGCGAACGCCAGCCGCACGCGCGCGCGCCTTTGCGCGGCCTTGTCCGGATCGGGCGCGTCCTCGGCCCAGGCGCGCAAGCGCGGTGCGATGGCTTCGTCGATCACCGGCGGGCGCCCGTCGCGCCAATCCTCCCACGGAAAGAAATGGTACCACGAGCGCCAGGCCGCGCCGGCGCGGCCGAGCACGGCGCGCGAGGGCGTGAGCGCCAGATAGGAGATCGAGATCACCCGGTCGGGGCTGTGCTGCTTGATGTCGGTCAGCGGCATCTCGCGGCCGCGGTCTCCGAAGGTATAGAGCTGCTCAACGTAGCCGATCTCGAAACCGGTCTGTTCGCTGACCCAACCGCGCAGCGACAGTTCGAGCGTGCGGTCGCCGGCGGGATCGAACGGACCGAACGGCAGTCCCGGCGGCTCGCCGCCATGGTCGTGCGTCACCACCACGAAGGGCGCTTCCTCGGTGATCGCAACGATCACCGCCGACAGCCCGATGACGACGCGCGGTGCGCTCATGTGAAGCGCGATTGCAGCGTGAAGGGTTCGGAATCGTAGCCGACCCAGCCGCCGCCGCGGCCGATGTCGAAGATCGCGCCGACCATGCGCCCGTCGCGCTTGAGCGCCACGTCCGCCAGCGCCACGAAGCGCCGGTTGGGGCTCGCCATCGGCGAGGCTTCGCGCAAGGCGCGCGCGATCGTGAGTTCAGGCACTTCGGGATTGTGCAGGCACGCCGCGATGAAGGCGGTGGCGGTCGAGCGGCTGATGCCGGCGTAGCAATGCACCAGCAGCGGCGCTTCGCGGTCCCATGCGGCGACGAAATCGACAATCGATTTCACATGCGCCGCGCTTGGGCTCGGCTGGTCCTCGTCGAGTTCCTGCTCGACGTCGAACACTTGCAGCCGCAGGCTGTGCTCACTTTGCAGATGATCGAAGGCGGGAAACGCCGAGCCCGGATCGAGCAGGCTGATCGAGCGCGAAGGAAGATGGGCGCGCGCCAAAGCTGGCGCCTGCGCGAGCGAGGAAACGATAATGGCCATGACCTGAGTTTACGCCGGATCGATGAGCGACCGGAAGCGTTTCAGGAACGCTTCCTGCACCTGGGCGGTCGGCGCGGGCGTAATTTTCAGGCGCATGCCGCGCGGCGGCGCGCCAAAGAAGCGCTTGGCCTCGGTTTCGGTAAAGCCGGCGAGTTGGACCGCCTCGAAATAAGCGCAAATCATGTCGGCGCGTTTGATGACGCCTTTCACCGCCGCCGGCGGCTGTGTGGGCAGACCGAAACGCAGATGGATGGCGGCCTCGAGCTTGGCTTCGAACGCCTTGTAGTCCAACCCCAGTGCTGCCTTGAACGGGCTGATCATGTCGCCGATCACGTACTCGGGCGCGTCGTGCAACAACGCCATCAGCCGGCGCGGCTTGTCCCAATCGGGGGCGAGCTTGCGGCAGATGTCCTCGACGAGCAGCGAATGTTGCGCCACCGAAAAGGCGTGCGCGCCGATCGTCTGGCCGTTCCAGCGCGCGACGCGCGCCAGCCCATGGGCGATGTCCTCGATCTCGACATCCAGCGGCGAGGGATCGAGCAGATCGAGCCGACGGCCCGACAGCATGCGTTGCCAGGCGCGCGGCGCGTCCGCCGGTCGGGCTAAAGGAGGCGTTGGGCTTCGCGGCATCGAGACCTTCGTTTGCGGCAGATCATTGTAAGCTTGTCTGCCCGCAGCGATAGGCAGGTGTCCAAGGAGCCTTCCATGAGCGGACTTACTCGCGTGATTCTGCGGCTCGGCCGCAACCCCGCCGCCGGCTATCCCGATGGCAGCGATGACCACGGCTACGTGATCAACGCCCCGCTGGACGCCGACAACAAGCTCGATGCGGAGCTTTGGCAGGCCCACAAGGCGCAGTGCACCGTGCGCCGCTTTCATCCGCTGGAGGCCGCCGCTGACGGCTGGCTGCGCCGGCGCGGCGAGAATTGGTATTTCTGGTACGACGAAGCCGACGAGGGCCCCGAAGAGCCTTTGTTCAAACTGGGCAGCCACGAATTGCGGCCCGGAGAATATGTCACCATCCGCGAAGGCGACGGCGATGTGTTGACGTTCAGGGTTGCGGAGGCGGTGCGCGCCTGACGCCGGCGCGCCGGCGCGCGCGGGGTCAGGGGGCGAGCCCGGCGTCGCGGCGTTCTAGCCCGGCCCGGTAGCGGCGGCTGCCCGCCAGAGTGCGGCCGTTGTCGAGGATGATCTCCAGGTCGCCGGCGGGCGTTGGTTTCAGGGCCGCAATGCGGGCCCGGTTGACCAGACGCGAGCGATGCGCCCGCACGAACCCGCGCCCGCCGAGCTGGCCCTCCCACGCCGCCAGCGTGCCCCGCACCAGATGCGTGCGCGCGCTTGTGTGGAACTCGACGTAATTGCCGGCGGCTTCCACAAACAGGATGTCGGCGGGGGCGAGGAAGACAGCGGCCGCCCCGTCGCGGATTTCGATGCGCTCGCTGGCCGGTTCCGAGGCGGCGGCGCGGCGGGCGCCGAAATAGTCGAACACCCAATAGAAGGCCCCGATGGCGGCGTAGGTCAGCACGTCCTTACGCCACTCATAGAGGAGGGTGATGGCGACCCCCTGGTCGAAGAAGCCGTAGTGGCCCCCGACCAGCCAGTACACCGCGGTCCGCGTCACATAGATCGCCGCAATGTGCGCGAGCGAGAATGGGATCGTGAGAGCGAAGTGGATGAGCCCGAAACGGACAAGATTGTCCGGCCGCGGCGGCCAACGGCGCAGCGCCCGCCCGACCAGCGGCGCCAGCGCGATAATGATAGCGGCGCTCGAGAACTCCCACAGCAACGGTTCCCACAGCTCGAACGGAAGATCGGCCCGCCGCATCTCCAGGATGTCGGAACTGGCGTTGACGACCGCCACGACGACGCCGACCAGGGCGATGCTGGCCAAGGGCCCTGGAAAACGGGCCCAGCCGTTCGTCCCTGCCGGATCGCCGCTCGTCACCGTGGTGTCCCCGTTTGTCCCGCTAGGCGCGCCGGGCGCGGCTTTACCGTAGCGGCCTGGGTCCCGCCACGGAAGAAGCGTGACGCTTCCAGGAGAGCACGCACATGACCGCTGCCGCAATCGATCGCCGCCATGACATGGACTGGGTGCGCATCATCGCGTTCGGACTGCTTATTTTCTACCACATCGGCATGTTTTACGTGACCTGGGACTGGCACGTAAAATCGAGCCGCGCAGCTGATGTCATCGAGCCGCTGATGCTGCTCACCAACC
>CAZNTI010000096.1:0-6941 GCA_964575885.1 uncultured Terricaulis sp. | reverse complement strand
CGGCATCGCCGAGCGCACGCCATAGGCGCGCGCCACATAGCAGCACGTGGAAACGACGCCGCGTTTGCCGCCGCCGACGATTACGGGATGGGGCTCAAGGCTTGGATCGTCGCGTTTCTCAATTGAGGCGTAGAAAGCGTCGCAGTCGAGATGAGCGATGGCGAGCGCATGGAGTTCAGCGTGTTCAAGCGGGACGCCATCGCCGCACGCGCAGGCCGCCGCCTCGATCACGCGCGCACATGCGCGGCAGAGGATCATCTCTCCCCCGCCTCCTCCGGCGAGAACAGCCAAGCCGCGCCGCGCACGCCGGAGGAATCGCCGTGTTTGTTCTTGACAAGCCTGGCGGCGATGAAGTCGGAAAACACATGCGCTATCAGCTTGCCGCGCACGCTGGGATAAAGCGCGTCGACATTGGACACCCCGCCGCCAAAGACGATGACATCGGGATCGAGGATGTCCATCATCACGGCGAGGCCGCGGGCGACGCGATCCGCCAGCAGGTCAAGCGCCACCCGCGCTTCGGGGTCGCCGGCCTTGGCGCGTTCGTCGGCTTCGCCAGCGTTCATGCCCGACCAGCGTTTGAAACCGGTGCCGGAGATCCATTGCTCGAGACAGCCCCAGCGCCCGCACCAGTCGCGCACGGGGGCCTCGTCGGCGCGCGCCCACGGCAGCGGGGTGTGACCCCATTCGCCGCCAATCCCCGACGCCCCTTCAACGATTTTGCCGTCCACCACCACGCCACCGCCGCAACCGGTGCCGAGGATCACCCCGAACACCACCCTGGCGCCGGCGGCTGCGCCATCGACGGCCTCCGACAGCGCAAAGCAATTGGCGTCGTTCTCCACGCGCACCGGTTGCGGAATGGCCGCGTCGAGATCCTGCCAGAAGGGTTTGCCGTTGAGCCAAACAGAGTTGGAATTGCGCACCAGTCCGGTGAGCGGCGACAGCGAACCGGGCATCGCCACGCCCACGGTTTTGGCGCCTGCGCCGGCCTCTTGCGCCACTTGCGCCACCAAATCTGCGACCGCGCGCACCGCCGCGTCATAGCCGCCGGGGTTGGGCACGCGCCGGCGGACAACTATTTCGCCTTGGGAATCAAGCAGCGCCGCTTCAATCTTGGTGCCGCCAAAATCAATCCCAAGCCGCATGCGCAAAGTCCTCAATGTGCTGTTAACGCAAATGCCGAGATTGCTGCTTTTGCCAAGGGTTGTTAAGGCCTTGACGGTATAAGGCGACGGGGTTGCCGCGCCGCCCGCCAGGGCTGACCGGGCGCCGCCAGAGCGAAGCGGGACATGGCCAAGAAAACGGTGCTCATCGTCGAGGACAGCGAACTCAACATGAGGCTGTTCAACGACCTGTTAGAAGCATTTGGCTACCGCACGATCAAGACTCGTGACGGCCGCCAGGCGCTGCCGCTGGCGCGCGAGCACAAGCCCGACCTGATCGTCATGGACATTCAGCTGCCGGAAGTCTCCGGACTGGAAATCACCGACCGGCTGAAAAAGGACGACGCGCTCAAGTCCATCCCGGTGGTGGCGGTGACCGCTTTCGCCATGCGCGGCGACGAGCAGAAGATCCTCGCCGCCGGCTGCGACGCCTATTTGTCAAAGCCGATCTCGGTGACCACCTTTCTCGAAACCATCCGGCGCTTCATCGATTAGGGGGCAACGCCTTGAGCGCGCGCATCCTCGTCGTCGACGATCTTGAAGCCAATCGGCGGCTGCTCGAAGCCAAACTCACAGCCGAGTACTACGAGGTGCTCACCGCGCGCCGCGGCGAAGAGGCAGTGCAGCTCGCCAAGCGCGAGCGCCCCGACCTTATCCTCCTGGACGTCATGATGCCTGGCGGCATTGACGGTTTCGAGGCCTGCCGGCGCATTAAGGCGCAGGCCGAAACCCGCCACATCCCCGTAGTGATGGCGACCACGTTGGACGACCGGGACAACAAGGTGCGCGGCTTGCAGGCGGGCGCCGAGGAATTCCTGACCAAGCCCATCGACGACGTGCATTTGTTGGCGCGGGTAAAAAGCCTCGTCGGCCTCAAAGTCGTGATCGACGAGTTGCGCGCCCGCGAGGCCAGCGGAAAGCGCCTGGGGGTTATCGGCGAAGATCTCCACGCCGATCCGCTGGAGCAACATCGGCTGATCAGCGGCAACGTGCTGATCGTCGATGACAACGCCCACCAGATCAAGCGCATCCGCAATGCGCTGGAGCGCGAGCACCGTATCGCCGTGTTGGGCGAGGACAGCAGCGCCGGCGCCCCTGACCTCACCGTGGTGTCGGTGACCGCCAAGAGCTTCGACGGCTTCCGCGTGATCGCGCGCATGCGTTCCGGCCAACCGACCCGCCACCTACCCATCCTCGCGGTTGTCGACGCTGACGACCGCAGCCGCGCGCTGCGCGCGCTCGAACTGGGCGCCCACGACATTATCGTACGCCCCGTCGATGAGGACGAAATCAGCGCCCGCGCCCGCACTTTGATGCGCCGCAAGCGCTACATGGACGCGCTGCGCGCGCGCCTCGACCAGAGCCTGGAGCTGGCGATCACCGATCAGCTCACCGGGCTCTACAATCGCCGCTTCCTGTTCTCACAGCTCGAACCTCTCGTGCAGCGCGCCCAGTGCGGCGGCGACGTGGTCTCGATTATGGTGCTCGACATCGACCATTTCAAACGCTGCAACGATACGTACGGCCACGATGTCGGCGACGGCGTGCTGCGCGAGTTCGCAGCGCGCATAGGTTCGCACGTGCGCCCCTCTGACTTCGCCTGCCGCATGGGCGGCGAGGAATTTGTGGTGATCATGCCGCGGACACCAGGCGACATCGCCTGCCTTGCGGCCGACCGACTGCGCCGCCAGGTGTGCTGCTCTCCGTTCCATGTTCCGGGCCTGAGCCACCCGCTGGAGGTGACCGTTTCCATCGGCGTCGCCTGCGCCGAGCACGCTGAGGAGACCGCCGAATCGCTCATCAAGCGCGCCGACGAGGGCCTCTACGAAGCCAAGCGCGCCGGTCGCAACCGGGTGGTGGGAAAATCGGCGGCGAAAGCGGCCTGAACCGGGCTCTTCGGCTGGCGCCGCCGCACACCTATGTTAGACACGAACGCTCAAGAGCGGAGCCGCTGATGAGTTACGTGCAGGCCGTTGAGGCGCCCGAGCGCAATATCGGCCAGATCAAGATTTACGACCCCGGCGAGGCGTTCGCGGGCATGGCCAAGGCCGGACGGCTGGCCGCGTCCTGCCTCGACATGCTGGTGAGCGAGACCCGCGAGGGCGTCACCACCGCGCGGCTTGACGATCTCGCGCGCCAGTTCGTGCTCGACCATGGCGCGTTGCCGGCCTGCATCTTCTACCGCGGCTACCGCCACACGATTTGTACGTCGCTGAACCATGTCGTCTGTCACGGCATTCCTGGCGAGCGGGCGCTTCGCGGCGGCGATATTCTCAACATCGACGTCACCGTGATCGCCGACGGCTGGCACGGCGACACCAGCCGCATGTATGCGGTCGGGGCCCCTTCGCGGAAGGCCAGCCGGCTGATGGACATCACGTACGAAGCCATGATGCGCGGCATCGCCGCCGTCAAACCGGGCGCTACCTTGGGCGATCTTGGCCACGCCATTCAATCTTACGCCGAGGCCGAACGCACCTCGGTGGTGCGCGAGTTCTGCGGCCATGGGCTGGGCCGCGTCTTCCACGATGCCCCCAACATTCTCCACTTCGGCAAAAAGGGCCAAGGCGAGGTGCTGAAGCCCGGCATGATGTTCACGGTCGAACCGATGCTCAATCTCGGCTCGCCCGCGATGAAAATTCTTGGCGACGGCTGGACCGCCGTGACCAAGGACAAATCGCTGTCGGCGCAGTACGAGCACTCCGTAGGGGTGACCGAGACCGGGGTTGAAATCTTCACGCTTTCGCCAGCCGGGCTCCACCAGCCGCACACGCTCGCGGGCTGAGCCGCAATGCCGCGGCGCTCCGGCATATCCAAGGACGCACCCCCCACGCCGCCACGCGTCGAGGACAGCGAGCTGTTCGCGTTCGACCTTGGCGCAGCAGGGCCTGTCGACATCGCGCGCATAGCCAAGTCCGCCAAATCTAAGAAGCCGGCGCCGGAGAAGCCTCACTATCACGACCACCGCCTCCGCCTGCGGCAGCGCTTCGAGGAGGCGGGCGCCGGGGCGCTGGCGGATTACGAGCTTCTGGAACTGCTGCTGTTCCGCACCATTCCGCGCGTGGACACCAAGCCGCTGGCGAAAGCGCTGTTGGCCCAGTTCGGCGATCTGGCGGCGGTGTTGGCGGCGCCCGCTCAACGCATCGCGGAGGTCAAGGGCGCGGGTCCGGCGGTGGCGCAGGACCTGAAACTGGTGCAGGCGCTGTTCGAGCGCAGCGCCAAGGCGGAGTTGAAAAAGCGCCCGGCGATCTCGTCTTGGGCGCAGCTTGTGAATTATTGCCGCGTGAGCATGGCGCACGCCCCGCGCGAGCAGTTCCGGGTGTTGTTCCTCGACGTAAAAAACCAGTTGATCGCCGACGAGGTGTTGAACGAGGGCACGGTTGATCACGCCCCCGTGTATCCGCGCGAGGTAGCGCGCCGGGCGCTCGAACTGTCGGCGGCCGCCGTCATCCTTGTGCACAACCATCCCTCCGGCGACCCCAAACCATCGGCCGCCGACGTAGCCATCACCCGCGAGATCGTGGCCGCCGCCGAGGCGGTGTCGGTGAAGGTGCACGACCATCTGGTGATCGGGCGCAACGGGGCGGAAAGCTTGAAGAGCCTGGGGCTGCTCTAGCCTTAGCGCACCGCGATTACCCGCTTGCGCGGCCCTCGCCCGCCTCCATACAGTCCTGCTTGGAGGACCCCGGCAGAGCGGGCCCCGGGAGGAGCACAAGATGACCGACGCCGCAGCGCCAGCCATCCCCAGGGCGGATAGCGCGGCGCGCTATGCGCTGGGCCTGCTCGTCGTCGTCTACACCTTCAACTTCATCGACCGCACGCTGGTGGGGGTTCTGAACGAACCCGTGAAGCGGGCGTTCGAAGCGACCGATTTCATGATGGGTCTGCTCGGGGGCCCCGCCTTCGCCATCCTCTACACCTTTCTCGGCCTGCCCATCGCGCGCCTGGCGGAGCGTTTCAACCGTGTGATCATCATCGCCGGGGCGCTGGCGGTATGGAGCATCATGACCGCGCTCTGCGGCTTGGCGGGCCAGATCTCGACCGGCGTTCACATCGCGCTGTTCCTGGTGATCATGGCGCCGGTGGCGTTCATATTCATCAGCCAGCGTATGTGGGTGAGCGCGGGGCTGGTGCTGTTTGCGCTGGGCGGGAGCGCGTTTCTGCCCTTTCTGGCCGAGAACGGCCTGCAGATTCCCGAACTCGGCGTGAATTTAGGCCCCGGCTTCAGCGGCGCGGCGGGGGTTGCCTTCGGGCTGCTGCTGATGTCGCGCATCGGCGTTGGCATCGGCGAGGCCGGCTGTTCGCCGCCGTCGCATTCGCTGATCTCGGACTATTTCCCGGCGGAGCGGCGCGCCTCGGCGCTCTCAACCTACGCACTCGGCATTCCGCTGGGCTCGATGCTGGCGGCGGTGGGCGGCGGCTGGCTGGCGCAAAACGTCGACTGGCGCGCAGCATTCCTATGGCTGGGTTTGCCGGGAGTGGCGCTTGCGCTGCTGTTCGCCCTCACCGTGAGGGAGCCCCCGCGCAAGGGCGCCCAGCACGATGCGGCGCCCGATTTCAGCGCCGTGCTGCGCGCGGTGGGCGGCAAATGGACATTCTGGAACGTGGCGCTGGGCGGGGCGATCACGTCGTTCGTGGGCTACGGCGTCGGCCAATTCCTCAACTCGTTCTTCATGCGCTCGCACGGCTTGGACCCCTTCGAAGCCTCGATTTATTTCGGCGTCGTCGCGGGCGGGGCGGCGGCGATCGGCACTTTCCTCGGCGGCTTCATCTCGGACCGGCTCGCGGTCAAGCATCCGCGCGCACACGCCTGGGTGCCTGGCGTAGCGCTGGTGCTCTCGGCCCCGCTCTACGTCGCCGGGCTGCTGTCGCCGTCTTTGCCGATCTTGATACTCGCGCTCGTGCCGGCGGCGTGCCTGCACTATTTCTACCTCGGTCCGATGTTCGGCATAACCCAAGGGCTGGTGGCGCCGCGCATGCGCGCGACGGCGGCGGCGCTGCTTTTGTTCATAGTCAACCTGATCGGCTACGCACTCGGGCCGCCGGTTATCGGCGCGCTCTCCGACTTCTTCGCCGCAGCGAGCTATGCCGGCGCTGGCGCCTATGGCGAGGCCTGCGCCAATCTGGCGGCGCAGGATGCGTCATGCGCGTCCGCCAGCGCCGACGGCCTCAAACTGGCGATGCTCATCGGGGTGATGGGATACGCTTGGGGCGGGCTCCACTTCCTGCTCGCCATGGGCACGCTAAGAAAGGACATCGTCAGCTGACGATGCGCCCTACCGGCATTTGCGTTTGCCGGCGCGCAGCTTTAACTGGCGAACCATGATTCCCCGCTACGCACGTCCTGAAATGACGGCGATCTGGTCGCCGGAGACGCGCTTCTCCATCTGGCTGGAGATAGAAACCTTGGCCATGGAGGCGATGGTCGAGTTGGGGGTTGTTCCCAAAAGCGCCGCCGAATCCTATCGGGCCAAGGGCCGCTTCGAGGTCGATCGCATCGATGCGATCGAACGCGAGGTCCGCCACGACGTCATCGCGTTCCTCACCAACGTCGCAGAGCATGTAGGTGACGACGCCCGTTTCGCGCACCAGGGCATGACCTCCTCCGACGTGCTCGACACCTGTCTCGCGGTGCAGCTGGCGCGCGCCAGCGATCTGCTGATCGAGGGCTGCGAGCGCGTCATGGCCGCGCTCAAGCGCCGAGCGCTCGAGTACAAGATGACGCCCACCATCGGGCGCAGCCACGGCATCCACGCCGAGCCCACCACCTTCGGC
>CAZNTI010000095.1:2487-6952 GCA_964575885.1 uncultured Terricaulis sp. | reverse complement strand
GGCACCGTGAAGGCCTCGCTGCTGGCCGCCAATCGCGACCCTGAGGTGTTTGCCGATCCGCACGCGTTTCGCATCGATCGCGCCGAACGCGAACACGTGGCCTTCGGCGGCGGCGCGCACGCGTGCCCAGGCGCGGCCATGGCGCGCATGGAAGCGGCGGTGGCGGTGGAGCGGTTGTTCCAGCGCTTTCCGCACGTGCGGCAGGCGGGCGAGGCGCCGCGCAAAGTAACATACGGGTTTCGCGGCTATCTGCGATTGCCGCTGGCCATCTAGGCGCGCCGGGCGCGCGCGCCCAGCAGGTTCCAGTAACTCCCCGGCGCCAGCCGCTCGATCCATGCGGCGATGTGCGCGTCGAGCCCGACCAACACACGCGCGCGGCGCTTCTCCACCGCGCGCAGGATGACCGCCGCCGCTTTCGACGCGGGCATGGTGAGCATGCGTTCCGATCGCCGCACGGCGCGCTCGTGGGCTTTCTGCGGCGCGCCGCGCGCGGTGCGTGCAGCCTTGGCGATGTTGGTGCGGATACCGCCGGGATGCACCGTGGTGACGCCAACTGTTGTACCGCGCAATTCGTGGCGCAGCGCGTCGGAGAAGCCGCGCACGCCGAACTTGCTGGTGACGTAGGCGGTCTGCCCGGCAGGCGCGATGATGCCGAAGAGGCTCGAGATGTTGACGATGTGAGCGCTGTCTGCGGCGCGCAGCAGCGGCAGGAACGCCCGCGTCATGCGCACGACGCCAAGCAGATTGAGCGTGACCAGAGCCTCGAATTCGTCCTCGGCGATCTCTTCGAAATTGCCTACGATGGCGGCGCCGGCGTTGTTGAAGAGCAGGTGAGCCCCGCCGTGGCGCGCCTGTACGATTTCAGCAAACGCAGCGATCTGTTCGGACGAGGATACGTCCACCCGGTGCGCGGTGACCGTGAGCGTTGCTTGCGCGAGCCGTGCAGCGAGCGCGTGCACGCCGGCTTCATTGATGTCGGCCAACGCCAGGTGGCAGCCGCGCGCCGCCAGCGCCTCAGCCAAGGCCTCGCCGATGCCGCTCGCGGCGCCGGTGATAACCGCGACGCGGCCGGGCCCGATCAATCCTTGTCCCATTTCCAGAACAGCCAGATCAGCGCGCCGGTGAGCGCAATGCTGATCAGCGTGGCGATGATATTGACCCAGGGCAGCATAGGGCGGGCTTACAGAGGCTATGGCGCCAGATCAATGCGGGACGCGCGCGCGCACCTGCGCCGCTAAGGCGTCGCGGCAATGTCCTGTGCGGGCGCAGCCCGCGCCTCCGCATCGGCGATGGCGCGCTCGAACGACGCCAACAGCGCCGGCACGCAACATGCGTTCAAGAAATGATCGCCCCCACGCACTGTAACGAAGGCGTGGCCATATTCGGCGGCGATGCGCTGATCGGCTGCGAGCGGCACGAACGTGTCGGCGTCGCCGTGCACGAATACGATCGGTTGCGAAAGCCCCCGAAGCGCCGCCCAGACCGCTGGCAATTGCGCATCCTGCGCCGAGATTTCGACCACCGAGTTGCGCAAATCGCGGGGCAGAACGCCTTGGAACAAGCGTCCGGCGCCGAGTAGGCGCTGCGCGGTGGGGCCGCGGTCGCCGAAGAACGCCGACACCAGCACGATGGCGTCGACACGCTCGGGGTAGCGCTGCGCCATCAGCGTCGCCAGCGGCGCGCCGAAACTCTGCCCCACAAGCAGCACGCGCTGGCCGTCGCGCGCGTCGAGCATGGGCGCCAAGGCATCGGCCTGCTTCGCCAGATCGCGCACCGCGTCTTCGGGTTCGGAGTCGCGGAACCCGGGCCTATCGGCCACGATCAGTTCGCGCGTCGCCGGCAGCCCGGCGATGGCCGGGGCCCAATACTCGCTCCATGACGGCGTGCCGGTGATGATCACGACTTTCCAGTCCGCATCGGGCCGCTCGGGCGTGCGCAGCGCCGAAATGCGCCAGCCCTCCGCCACCCCGGCGCGGAACGTCACCCGCTCCATCGTGCCCGGCGGATAGGAGGCAGAGGTCGGAAAGCGCTCGGCCTCATCGGCCGCCGTGGCCGAACAGGCGGCCGTGAGCAGGGCCGCAGCGGCGGCGGCGACGTGGCTGAGAAAAGCGCGCATGGACGGCGATGTAGGCTTGGCCGCTCGTCTGGGCCAGTGGCAGGAAGCCGTTTCGGCCACTATCGCCGAAGCGACCTCGGCGCGTCGGTGGGCGTTAGCGCGCAGCTATCGCGGCGCCGACCTCGAACACCACCGAGACTTCCGCTGTGTAGAGCAGCGGTTCAGGCGCGATCGTCGGCGCCATCACGGCCTCTTCCGGCGCCGGCGCGCGGGCCGCAAACACCGCGCGGTTGCCGCTTTGCGCGATCATGTTGTGGGCGCCTTCTTCAACCAGCAACAGCCGCCCAAGCCGGTGACCCGCGCCTTCGGCGTAGACGCGCGCTTTGTCGACGGCGTCGGCGATGGCGGCCTCGCGCGCGGCGCGGCGGGCCCGTGCGGTGTCGCGGATCGAGAACTCCACGTCGTTGAAGCGATCCGCCTGGGCGTTCACCGCGACTTCCATCGCTTGGCCCAGTCGAGCGAGGTCGCGCACCAGAATGGTGACGCTTACGCTGGCTTCGTAGCCGTTAATGCGGTCGGGCCTGCGGTCGCCGCCCTCGCGCATCACCGGCGTCACCGAGACATCGGAGCGCTCGATCGTCACGCTTTGCGGATCGATGGCGCGAACCGCTGTTTCGAGCGCGCGGGTGCGCTCGGAGACGGCGTTGGTCGCCTCGCCGGCGCTGCGGCCCGGCGCGTAAAACGCGATCTGGATGCGCGCCTGGTCTGGCGGCAGGTAAACCTCCGCGCGGCCCGCGACGCGCACCACGGCGGGGTCGTACGGGCGTAAAGGCTCGATCACCTGCGCGGCAGCCGGCGGCGCGAGCGTCAGCGCCGCAAACAAGAGGCTGAAAGCCGCAACCCAAGTCCGCATAAAAATCCCCAGAAGCGCGCAGGCTCTTCGCGTCTTGCGGCAAAATCGTGGTCGATATCCAAGCCCTACGCCAGCGGCTTCGCCAGCACCACGAAAACAAGATCGCGCGTCTTTGGCAGGCCGAAGCGGGGATCGTCGAGCGGGAAGGGCTCTTCGCGGCCGGTGAGCGCGTAGCCGCGGCGCAGATACCAGTCGATCAGTTCGGTGCGGCTCTTGATTACGGTCATTTCCATGGTGTCGGCGGCGAACCCCCGCGCATGCGCCTCGGCGGCGTCGATCAGCTGGCGGCCGAGGCCCGCGCCCTGCAGCTCCGGACTGACCGTGAGCATCCCCAGATAGCCGATGCGCGCGCGTTCGCGCAGGCCCTTGTCGACGACCAGCACGCAGCCGACCAAGCCGCCGCCGGTTTCGGCGACGAGCAGGCTCTGGTCCGGATCGGCGACGATGGCGCTCAGCGCTTCGATGTCGGTGCGCTGACCGCCGAGGAGATCGGCTTCGTGGGTCCAGCCGCGCTTGGCGCTGTCGCCGCGATAGGCGCTCTCGATCAAGGCATGCAAGGCGGCGATGTCGGCGGGCGTGGCGGCGCGGAGGCGCATCACTCGAACAGCAGGCTGACGCTCTGTTCGTTGGCGATGCGCCAGATGGCGTCGCCCATGAGCTGCGCCACCGAGATCGCCCGCAACTTGGCGCACTTGCCTTTGCGCGCGTTGGGATCGATCGAGTTGGTCACCACCAATTCCTTGAGCTTGCTGTCGTCGATGCGCTTGGCGGCGCCGTTGGAAAGCACGCCGTGGGTGATGTAGGCCGAGACCGACTTCGCGCCGTCCTTCAACAGCGCTTCGGCGGCGTTGCAGAGCGTGCCGCCGCTGTCGACGATGTCGTCGATCAGCACGCAATCGCGGCCCTCGACATCGCCGATGATGTTCATCACTTCGCTCTCGCCGGCCCTGGCGCGGCGCTTGTCGACAATGGCGAGGTCGGCGCCCAGCCGGTTGGCGAGCGCGCGCGCGCGCACCACCCCGCCGACGTCGGGCGAGATCACCATCAGGTCGGCGACATCCTCGTAGGTTTCGCGAATGTCGCGCTCCAGCACCGGGGTCGAGAACAGATTGTCGGTGGGGATGTCGAAGAAGCCCTGGATCTGGCCGGCGTGCAGTTCGAGCGTCAGCACCCGGTTGGCGCCTGCAGTGACGATCAGGTTGGCCACTAGCTTGGCCGAGATCGGCGTGCGGCCGCCGACTTTGCGATCCTGGCGGCCGTATCCGTAATAGGGGATCACCGCAGTAATGCGGCGGGCCGAGGCCCGCCGCAACGCATCGATACCGATCAGGAGTTCCATCAGATGGTCGTTGGCGGGATACGACGTGGACTGAATGATGAACACATCCTCGCCACGAACGTTTTCCTGGATTTCGACGAAAACCTCGTTGTCCTTGAAGCGTTTGAACTCCGCCCGCGCCAGCGGCGTGTCGAGATGGTCGGCGATCGCTTGCGCG
>CAZNTI010000095.1:249-2477 GCA_964575885.1 uncultured Terricaulis sp. | reverse complement strand
AGCGTCCGGTTGGCGTTGGCGGACAACAGCTTCATGGATGCGGGCCCCGGCGCAAACCTTGATGAAGGGGTTAGTAGCGGGGAATCATACGCCGCCAAAGCCTTTGCAGATTTTTTGTGACAGCGCGCCGCCGCGGTGGCGCCGGCGACACGGTTATCACATTGCGATTGCTGCGCAGTTGCGCCCGTAATCGGGCTCGCCGCGATGCAGCGCGCGCCGGTTGGAATAGAATCGGTTGGTCTCCGGGTACGTGTCGAGTTCCAGCACCTCGACGTGGCTCAATCCGGAAGCGGTAAGCCGCGCCGCACAAAACCCCGGCAGGTCGAACCGCAGCGTGTCGCCGCGCGTGAAGAAGCGGGCGGCGTCGAGGTCGCCAGCAAGGAAGCGGGCCTCAAACTCTGGCCCTACCTCGTAGGAGGGCTGATGGATGCACGGGCCGATGGCGGCGGCGATGCGTTGCGGCCGCGCGCCGTGGGCGCACATCAGCGCCACGGTGTTTTCCAGTACGCCCCCGAGCGCACCCTTCCAGCCTGCGTGCGCTGCGGCGATCACCCCGGCCTCGTCGTCGGCCAGCAGCACCGGTGCGCAGTCGGCGGTCAGCACCGAGATCGCAAGCCCGGGCGTGGTTGTCACCAGCGCGTCGGCGGTTGGGCGCTCGCCTGGCCACGGCGCATCGACGAACACCGGCGTCGGCGTGTGCGCCTGGTGCGCGCCGATCAGCTGGGCCACGCCGAGCGCGGCGGCGATTCGGCGGCGATTCTCGCTCACCGCTGCTGGATCGTCGCTGGAGCCGATGCCGGCGTTGAGGCTTGCGTAGATTCCGGTGGAGACGCCGCCCTCGCGGCCGAAAAAGCCGTGGCCTACGCCCTGAAGTCCATGCGCCGTGTGAAAGGGCGGCGCCATCACAAGCCCGCCGGGCGCGGCAAGGAGGGCGAGGACAGGCAAATGGCCTTAAACAGCGCACCCATCTCGTCGGCATGGGTAAGCCGGCGCAATTCCCGCGCCAGCCGCTCGGCGTGCGCAGGGTTGGCCGCTGCGAGCGCCTCGGCGCGCACCTCGATGCCGAGCGCGCGCAGGAAGTCGCCTTGTCCGAGCGGGCCCGCGACCGCGAGATCTGCGTTCAGCGCAAGCTGCGCCACGCGTGCGAAATCCACATGCGCGGTGAGATCGGTTTCGCCGGGCGCGTCGAGTGGGCCTGTCTTGGCGTGGCGCTTGAGCGCCTGCAGGGTGTCGGCGCCCTCGGGACTCAGATAGCCGTAGTCGATGAACAGCGCGCGCCCCGGCGCTTCGTGCAGGCGGCGTTCGAGTTCGTAGATGAGCGCATCGAGGCCCGGCGCGATCTCGCGCACCGTGCCGGGCGCGTCGTCGCTGTCGGGGGCGGGGATGGCGGCGCTCAGGCCGAAGATCAGCTGCTCGGCCTCATCGAGCCCCACCAGCTTTTCATGCCAGCCGTCTTCGCCGCGCACGAATTGCCGGATCGGCAGGCAATCGAGAAATTCGTTGGCGATGATCAGCGACGGCCCCGGCGGCACATCCTCCAAGCGCAGCGCCCACTCGGTGCCTGGCACACGCTGGGCCTGGGCTTCGCGCAACGGCGCACTCACCTCCACCAGCATGACGCTGGCCGCATCGTGAAAGCCTTCGAGCTTGCGGGTTGCGCGCAGGATGTCCTCCATCAGCACGCCGCGGCCGGGGCCGAGTTCGATCAGGTTGAACGCCGGCTTGCCTAGCGCCGCCCATTCGTGCGCGCACCAGAGGCCGATCAATTCGCCGAACATCTGGCTGCTTTCCGGCGCGGTGAGAAAATCCGCGCCGTCGCCGCCAATGGCGGGCTGCGTGGCGTAGTAGCCGTGCTCGGGGTCGTAGAGGCAGGCGGCCATGTATTCGGCCACCGTCATGGGGCCGTTCTCGCGGATGTGTTCGAGGAGCTTTGCCTTGAGGCTCATGACGCACGCCTTGGCGGCAGCCTGCGGTTGGCGCGTGTGCGGCGGCGTAGGCGAGGTTCAAACTCCCCCTCCCCTTGAGGGGAGGGGGTTGGGGGGTGGGGTGTCGCGGTGTCACCCGCCGGCGTAGTCGCGTCGTCTGAGCGCATAAGGGGTTGCTTCACGTGTGCTTGTGATTGCGAGGCGCGCGCCCGGGGGGGCGGCCCCCCCCCCCCCCCCCCCCCCGGGGGGGGGGGGGGGGGGGGCCCCCCCAACACACCGCCTGGGGGGGGGGGGGGGTGTGGT
>CAZNTI010000095.1:0-239 GCA_964575885.1 uncultured Terricaulis sp. | reverse complement strand
CTCAAGGGGAGGGGGAGGGCTGCGAGCACCGCGTCAATAACAGCTGTGGCGTCGTGTGTGGCTTCTGTTTGCAAGCGCACGAACCGCCAGCCTTTGCTTTCGAGGTGGGCTTGGCGCTGCGCATCATACTCGGCGCGGCCCGGGAGCGCATGAACGCCACCGTCGATTTCTATCGCGAGCCTCGCGCTGCGCACCGCGAAGTCGACTGTGTAACGGCCGATCCTGTGCTGTCGCACGAT
>CAZNTI010000094.1:0-7067 GCA_964575885.1 uncultured Terricaulis sp. | reverse complement strand
CCTGCGGCGCCTGCGCGGGCCGCGAGAGGCTAAGCGCGGCCAGCCCTTTGGGTCCCTGCTTGGCGGCCAGTTCGGTGGCGAGCCGGGCCGCGAGCTTGGGGCCGACGCCGTTGGCGCGCGCGAACGCGGCCTTGTCCTGCAGGGCGATGGCGTCCACCAGCGCCAGCGGCGGCATGGCGTCCAAAATGCCAAGCGCCACCTTGGCGCCGACGCCTGGGATGGTCTGCAGATGCGCAAACCACGCACGCTCTTCTTCCGAGTCGAAACCGAACAGGCGGATGGCGTCTTCACGAACGTGCGTTTCGATCGCCAGCCGCACGGGTTGTCCCACCGCAAGCCGCGAGAGCGTGCGCGCGCCCGCCTGCACGAGATAGCCAACCCCGCCGACCTCGATCAGCGCTGTCTCCTCGCCGATCGCTGCAACCACGCCGTTTAGCGAGCCAATCATCATGAACTCTTTCGCACCGCACCTGCGTGCGCGGATTCGCACCAGGACGAAACGGCGGCTTAGTTGCGAATTACTCTCACGCTTACAGGCTGGTGGGCTTGTGGTAGCAGAGTGGTGAGGGAGTGATCCGCGTCGGTCGGCGACAAGCTTGGCCCGGCGCGCTCAACAACGGGGATTGCGATGTCGGACGAACAGCGCGGCGATGAGAAGAAGCGGCTGAATCGGCGGTCATTCTTGGGCCGTGTCGCGGGTGCGGCGGTGATTGCGGGCGGCGCTACCGCCGCAGTAACCGGCACTGCTCACGCGCAGAATTACACGGGTCGCACCGATTCGGATTCCGGCAGCGGCGCCGACCGTGGCGGCTACGGCCGCACCGGCGTCACCGACAATGACAGCGGCAACGGCGCCGATCGCGCCGGCTACGGCCGCGGTCGCGGCGCCGGCGTCACCGACAACGATTCCGGCGCTTATGCCGACCCGGCCGGCCGCGGTCGCGGCTCGAGCGGCCTCACCGACAGCGACTCGGGCAATTACGCCGATCCCGCCGGGCGCGGGCGCGGCGGCCGCACCGGCGTCACCGACAGCGACACCGGCAACAACGCCGATCCGCCGGGGCGTGGCCGCGGCTCGCGTCGCGGCATCGCCGCCACTGGCGTCACCGACTCCGACTCAGGCTCGATGTCTGATCCCGGCGGCAACGGCCGCGGCGGCCGCCGCAGCACGCGCACCGGCCTGACCGACTCCGACAGCGGCTCCACCGCCGACGCGGCCGGCTTCGGCCGTGGCACGGATCACTGAGCTAGACTTGAATGGAACGAAATTGGATCGACGATCCGCTCGGTTACCTGATCGGGGCCGAGCGGACGGGTAGTTTCATGGACAGCGTCTATGAGCGCGAAGCCCTGGTGGCGGCGCACAACGAGCCGGATCGTTTCACGCCGCTGATTTCCATCGACGCCATTGACCGCTTGATCAGCCAGGTGGATCTGCGCGAGGGCCAACTCGACCTTGCCGACGCGTCGAAACAAATCGGGCGCAGTGACTATGTCGACGATGCCGGCCTCATAGATCGCGGCGCGGTCGCTGACTTCCATCGCGGCGGCGCCACCATCATTATGCAGCATGCGCATCAGCTGGAACCGACGCTGGGCCGCTTCTGCCGCGCGCTGGAGTGGACCTTCTCCGCGCACGCCCAGACCAACCTTTATCTCACGCCGCCGAACGCACAGGGTTTCCGCACGCACTACGACAATCATTGCGTGTTCGTGGCGCAGGTCGCCGGCGAGAAGCTGTGGCGCATCTATGAAAAGCCCATCGATACGCCCTTTCGAGGCGAAGGCTTCGAGCCCGGCGTCTATCAGAGCGGCGAGCTCAAGCAGGAGTTCGTGCTGAAAGCCGGCGACTGCGCCTATGTGCCGCGCGGGCTGATGCACGACGCGGCCACTTCAGGGACCGAGCCTTCCCTGCACATCACTGTCGGCTTGATCACCCGCACCTGGGCCGATCTGTTGCTGGAGGCGGTGTCGGAAGTTGCGCTGCGCACCCCGGAGCTGCGCCGCAGCCTGCCTGCAGGCTACGCCCGGCCCGGCTTCGACCGCGAGCAGGCGCGCACGCAGTTGCGCAGCCTCGCCGAACGCGTGGCCGCTGACATCAGGCTGGACGACGCTTTGGATCTGATCGCCGACGCCTTCAGGCGCGGCCGTGGCGCCGACAACCGTTTCGCCATCCGCGACGCTGCGATCTCGGTGCGCGGCGACGACGGCTTCGTGGCCCAGTCACACCTGCATTTCAGGCTCGCGGAGGACGGCGAGACGCTGGTGCTGATCGCGCCCGGCGGCGAGATCAAGTTCAAGCACGCGCAGCGTCCGGCGGTTGAGCGCGCGCTCAGCGGTCAGCGCTTCACGCCGAACGAACTTGGCGGCGATGACCCCGAAGGCCTCGCCGCCAAGCTCCTGGCCTATGGCCTCATCGTTCGCGCCAGCGCCTAGCGGCGGCCGCAGCGGAGCAAAGTGCCGCCGCCCGGAATCGCCAGCACCGTGCGCGGCGTCTGCACGATCGCGGCGTTGGAGCCGCGCGGCGGCGCGATATCGGCGCTCAGGTTGTTGCCGCCTTGCACAAGACAGGTGTGGGTGTTGCCCTGCTGGGTGAGCACGGCGGAGTTGTTGTTGCCGCGCTGAACCACGCCGGCGGTGTTGTTGTTGCGGTTCTGGCGAATGATCGCGAGCGACCCCGCGCCGTTCTGTGAAACGCCCGCGTCATTGTCGCGGCCGTCCTGCGTCACCGCCGCGCCATTGTCGCGGCCGCGCTGCTCGACAGTGACGCGATTGCCGAGAAAGCTCTGCGCGGAGGCTTCCGCCGCGCCCAGGCTCAACGCCGCGGCGAGCATCGCCGCAGCCAGATTCATGCGCGTGCTCACGAGCGCGCCTCCGCTGAACAGATTTCATAACCCGCTTCGCTCACCACCAGCGTGGCGCGGAAGCGTGCGCCGCGTTCCAGGCTGAGTTCGGCCTCGCCGAGGGTCTGGGTTTCGCCGGCGCGCAGCTCGGCGTCGCCGGATTGCACGATGTCTGACGAGCCGCCCGCGTCGCGTTTGGTGATCACCAATTCGTACTCCACCGCGCTCCATGCGTCCGCACTGGCGAGCGCTTCGAACGCTGCCCCGTTTCGGGTCGGCGTCACCCTGACGTCGCACCACGCGGCGCTGTCGTACTGTGCGCGGGTTGCCGTCGGCGCGGCGGCTGGCGGCGCCGGCATAGCGCCGGACGGCGACGACGACGCTGCGACCGTGGCCGGCGCCGCTGCGCTTTGGCTGGCGGGCGTGGCCGCCGTGCAGGCCATCATCGCAGAGACCGCAGCCGTCAAAAGCAGCAAACGTGACATGGAGGCTCCTCCTTTCGGAAGGCGGGGAGGCGTGTTTGCCTCCCCGCCGCCGATGCTCCCGAGACTTAGCGGCCGCCCTGGACGACCACGGTGATGTTGCCGTTGCCGCGCTGGACAACGTCCGCATCTTGGTTGTTGCCGACCTGGATGATGCCGGTGGTGTTGTTCACGCCGACCTGATCGCTGGTGGCGATGCTGCCGTTGCCGATCTGGGCGACGCCGGCGACATTGCCGCGACCGCTTTGATAAATGCCTGCGCTCAAGCGGCGGCCTTCCTGGCCGGTGACGGCGTAATTGTCGTTGCCGTTCTGCTCGGTGACGGCCTCGTTGCGCGAACCAGCCTGCTCCATGCGCAGGAAGTTGCGGTTGCCGCTCTGGTAGGCGCGCGAATATTGGTTGCGCCCGTTCTGGCCGACGACCGCTTCGTTGCGGCGACCGTCCTGTACGGCGGCGGCGCCGTTATTGTAGCCATGTTGAGAAATGACCGTGCGGTTCTGCGCCGATGCGGTCGCCACCCCCATGGAGGTGGCCAGGGCGATCGCGGCGACTGCGGTGAGAAAACGATTCATGTTCAAGCTCCAGCGTTTCATTCCTGGCGCGGCCCTCTTTCGCGCTCGACGCAAACAGGATTAGCCGGCTGAGGCTGAGTGGAACTTGAACGGCGCAATCAGAGTGGCGCCGGAGTGTGTCAGAGACTGGCGCGGCTGCGAAAACCGCGATGTGCGGCGTGGCAGAGCGCGACGCCAAGCGCGTCAGCGGCGTCGGCGCAGACCTCGCCCGCCATCGGCAACAGCCGGCGCACCATGAACGCAATCTGAGTTTTGTCGGCGGCGCCGGAACCCACCACCGCTTTCTTGATCGTGGCCGGCGCGTACTCTGCCACTTCCACGCCGCTGCGTGCGGCCGCCGCCAACGCCACGCCCCGCGCCTGCCCCAGCGCCAGCGCAGCGCGCGCGTTGGAGTTTACGAAAGTTTCTTCCACCGCCGCTTCGTGCGGCTGATGCTGCGTGATCACCTGCGAGAGCTGCTCGAACAGATCGTGCAGTCGCGAGGCCAGCTGCTGCTGCGGGGGCGGTTTGATCACGCCATGGGCCACGTACGAAAGACGCGCGCCCTCGCTGGCTATGACGCCCCAGCCGCAGCGGTTGAGGCCCGGATCGACGCCGAGGATCAGGATGGGGCTCATGGCGCTCAAGTCCTCGCCCGCAACCTCTTGCCAAACCGCTAATCGCCAGCCAGCGTGAATTTCTTAAGCAAAGGTGTCGTCGATGCTTCAACGTCTCATCCAGGCAGCCGTGCTCGCGCTGTGCCTGTTGGGCGGCGCGGCTCACGCCCAGGCCCCCAGCGACGCCGAGCGTACGCTGGCGCGCGAAATCTTCGCCCGCGTCATCAGCTTCGACACGTCGGTCGAGGGTTTGCAGAATCCAGCCATGGCCGCGTATCTCGCCGGCCGGTTTCGCGATGGCGGCTTTGCCGCCGCGGACGTGCACGTCGCGCCTTTCAACCAAACCGCCGCCCTGGTGGTGCGCTATCGCGGCGACGGGTCCGGCGGACGGCCAATTCTGCTGCTGGCGCATATGGACGTGGTTCCCGCACGCCGCGCCGATTGGGCGCGCGACCCGTTCACGCTGATCGAGGAGGGCGGCTATTTCTTCGGTCGCGGCACGCTCGACAACAAGTCCGGCATCGCGCTGCTGACGACCATGTTTCTCACCTTGCGCGCCGAGGGCTTTGTCCCCGCGCGCGACCTCGTCATCGTGTTCACAGGCGACGAAGAAACCTCCGGCGCCACCGCCCGCATGCTGTTGGCGGAACACCGCGACCTGGTCGACGCCGAGTTTGCGCTCAACTCCGATTCCGGTCAGGGCGCGTTGAGCGAAGAGACTGGCGCGCCGATCGGCTACCGCCTGCAGTCCGCGGAGAAAAGCTACGCCAGCTTCACGCTGACAGCACGCAATCCCGGCGGCCACTCTTCCATGCCGCGCACCGACAACGCCATCTATGATCTCGTCGAGGCTCTGACGCGCGTGCGTGCGCACGAGTTTCCGGTGATGTGGAACGATACCACGCTGGAGTCGCTGCGTGCAGCGGGGCCCAGGACCGGCGGCGCGCTCGGCGCTGCCATGATCCGCTTCGCCGAGCGCCCGGGCGACCGGCGCGCGGCGGCTGTGCTTACGGCGAGCCCATTTCATAACGCGCAGCTGCGCACGACCTGCGTGACGACTCTGCTGGCCGCCGGACACGCCGACAATGCGTTGCCGCAATCGGCGACAGCGACGGTCAACTGCCGCATCTTTCCCGGCGTCACGATCGCTGCTGTGCAAGCGCAATTGCAGCAACTGGCGGGCGAGCGCGTCGCGGTAGCCACGCTCGATCCGCAATACTGGTCAAGCGACGCCTCGCCCCTGCGCGCGGACGTGCTGGAGGCGGTGCGCCGCGCTGTGCATGCGAACTATCCCGGCGTGCCGATCACGCCGAGCATGGCAAACGGCGCCACCGACGGCGTTTTCTTCCGCGCCGCCGGCATCCCGACCTACGGGGTGGCTGAACTTTTCATCAAGGACAGTGACGACTTCTCGCACGGCCTCAACGAGCGCCTGCCGGTGGCGAGCTTCTATAACGGCCTCACCCATTGGCGGGTCTTGATCACCGAGCTGGCCGGGCGCTGAGACGTCTCAGAAGCGCCAGCCAAAGCTCACCGTGGCGAACCCCTCGTCCTGATCGCGGCCAATGGTGGCGCCGGCCTGCAGCGAGATGGAGCTGGCCTGGCCAGAGGCGAACTCGGCGCCGAGATAGGCCTCACCCCATTGCGCCGCGCCCTCGTCCTGGCGTTGGCGCGGCTGTCCGTTGCGGGCGTAGGTCTGCGCGGCGGCTTCGTTGGTGGCTAAGAATGCGACGCCGCCGCTGAAGGTGAGGCCTTCGCCGGCGGGCGCTTCGCCATCGAGACGCGCTGCCGCGGTGAGGCCGCTCGCGTCCTCCTCGATGTCCGCGAAGACGCCGCCGCCAGCGGCGGCGAGCGTGTATTCCGCGTCGGTCTGGGCATGGCTCAGCTGCAGGCTCGGCGTCAGCGTCCGGTCCTCGCCGAAGCTGCGCGCAAGCATCACGGCGCCGGCGAGCGTGCGCACCTCGCCGTCGACGAAGACGCCGCCGCCGGGCAGGGAAAAGCCGCCATCGAGGCGCTGCTCGATGTAGTCGACCGATACGCTCACGTCGAAGGCGCCGACCGGCGCACCCCACCAAACCGAGGCGTTGAGCGCCTCCTGATCCAGCGCAGCATCGATCTCGGGCGCGATGGTTTCCCCGCGCGATGCGCCCACCGACACGCCCACCCAGGCGTGGTTGTCGAACCTGCGCTCAAGCGCGAGCGCGCCGCCGCTGAGCAGCGGGGCGTTGTCGCCATCGGCCTGCGACGCGCTGGCCGTCAGCTGTGCGGACCAAGATTGAGCCAGCGCCGCGTCTGGCGCGCTTGCCGTCAAAACCGCCGCACACAGAAGACGCATGCTTCTCCCCTGATGCTCTCAGGGGTCTAACGCGGCGCAGCCGGAACTCCGTCGCGAAAGGGTCAGGCGCTGGCGGCTTCGGCTTGCGCCGAGCCGTGGCAATACTTGAACTTCTTGCCGGATCCGCAGGGGCACGGGGCGTTGCGCGAGACTTTGCCCCACGTGTTCGGGTTGTGCCGATCGAACCCATCCGGCGCCAGCGGATGAACGTCGTCGCGCGCGCGCGGCCTGTAGTTTTA
>CAZNTI010000093.1:0-7072 GCA_964575885.1 uncultured Terricaulis sp. | reverse complement strand
ATCCACATCCACGACCTGCACCGCGTTATTGTTCTCAAGGATGCGCCCTGCAAGCCGCGAGGCGGCGTTGTTGGCGAGCGCGCGATAGGCTTGCGCGTCGCTCGACTTCTGCACCAGCGCACCGCGATTGACGTCGCGAGTGTTGCGTGTGCTGAGGCTGTCGCGCATGGCCGGGCCGGCCTGATAGGCGCCGTCGATATTGAACCGCACCACATTGCCGGTGGCCGGCGACAGCGCTGAAATCTGCACCACCATGGTCCCGCGCGTGGTAACCAGATCGTGCGTCGTCAGCTGCGGCGCAACGCGCATTTCATCGTTTAGCGTCAACGTCTCCACCCGCACGGCGTAGATGTATTGCGCCCGCGAGGTGCGCGGTGCGGCGCGGCCGCTGCGCGCCAGTTCGTCGAGCATGGCCTCGATTTCGTGTTCGTTGGCGCCGGGAACGCTGAACAGGCCGGTGCCTTCGAGCGCCACTTGAATTTCGCTGCGCAGCGTTTCGCCGAAGCCTGTCGGCGCCGCATCGGTCGCAGACGGCGACAGCGTTACGGCGCCAACCGCAACTGTCGTTCGTCCCTGTTGCGCGATCGCGGGCGGCGATGCGAGCAGCATGCCGAGCAATGCTCCGCCAATGATGATCACGAAGCGTCGATGCATGGGGCCCCCACGGCTCTGTCTCAAGTTGGATTGCTCGGTAGCATTTCCCTACCTTCAGTGGAAGCGTCGGCGGGGCGATGCAGTGGCGGTGTTGCGCGATTCACATCGTATACGCAGCCCGCGACGCACGCGCCGGCGCAGGTTTGTGTGGACACTGGCGCTGGGCAAGCGCTGCGGTTGCTGCAGGCGCGTTTCACAAAACCTTCAACACAGAGGGGCGCGGCAAGTATGTCCGATTCCGGCGAGACGGGGGCTTGGAAAATGGGCATGCATAGGCCCCATGCTCGACGATGAAACCTGTCACGCCGCGTGCGAAGCCAAGGACCGGCGTTTCGACGGGCGCTTCTTCGCAGGGGTGAAATCCACAGGGATTTATTGCCGCTGCATCTGTCCGGCGCGGACCCCCAAACGCGCCAACCGCACGTTCTGGCCGTCGGCGGCGGCTGCAGAGGCGGCAGGTTTCAGGCCGTGCCTGATCTGCCGGCCGGAACGCGCGCCGGGGTTGGCCCCGATCGATGCGCCCGCACGCTTGGCGGCGGCTGCGTACGCGCGCATTGAGGCGGGCGTACTGGAAGAGCAGGGGCTTGAATCCCTCGCCGCCGCGCTCGGCGTGACCTCGCGCCACCTGCGCCGGGTCATGAACGCACAATTCGGCGCAAGCCCGATCCAGATCGCCCAGACCGGGCGGCTTTTGGCGGCGCGGCGGCTGCTCAACGAAACCGGGCTTTCCATCACTGAGATCGCTTTCGCTGCGGGCTTTCGTTCGCTGCGGCGCTTCAACGCCACCATCAAGGAGCGCTACGGGGCGGCCCCTTCGGCCATGCGCGGGCGCAAAGCGATGGCGCGCGGCGAAAGTTTCAGCGTCAGCCTGTCGCCGCGCGGCGACTACACTATCGCGCCGCTGTTGCAATTCCTGCAGACGCGCGCCCTGCCCGGCGTCGAGGCCGCCTCCGCGGTGCGCTACGCGCGAACGCTGCAAGTGGGTGACGCGGCCGGCTGGCTCGAGGTGCGGATGGGGCCGAAGGGGCTGCAGCTCACGCTTTCCGAGAACCTTGCGCCGCACTTGCGTCCCTTGGTGGCCAATGTCCGCGGCGCCTTCGATCTCGACGCCGACATCGCCGTTGTTGACGCGCATCTGGCCACGGATGCTGGCCTGGCGCGCGACGTACAGCGTGAGCCGGGGGTGCGAACGCCGGGCATGCTCGATGGGTTCGAGTGCGCCGTGCGCGCGGTGCTGGGCCAGCAAGTGACGGTGGCCGGCGCACGTACGTTGACGCAGCGCCTGGTGGAGCGCTTCGGGGCCCCGCTGGTCTCTGCGCCGGAGGGGCTCGATCGGATTTTCCCGAGCGCTGCAGCGCTTGTCCAGGCCGGCCCGGCGGCGATCGCCGCCATCGGCCTGCCGCGCAAACGCGCAGAGACCCTGCACGCGCTGGCGGCGGCTGCGGCGACGGGAAATCTGCCGTTAGCGCGCGGCGCCATCGCTGCTGGCCGCGAGGCGCTGACGGCGATCCCCGGGGTGGGCCCATGGACCGTCGAATATGTCGCCATGCGCGCGCTCGGCGACCCTGACGCCTATCCAGCGACAGATATCGCGCTCGTCAATGCGCTGGGACGCAGCGGCGATGCGCTGACCCACCTGAAGCCCTGGCGCGCCTACGCCGCGGTGCGGCTGTGGCGGCGCGCCGCCCGGAAAGGACAAAAGCGATGATCCGCCTCCATCACGACACCGCTATCGGGCGGCTCGAACTGCACTCAAACGGGGCGGCGCTGACCGGCCTTTACTTCGAGAACCCGCGCTACCCAGCGCCGGCGGCGCAGCCCGGCGTCGACGCCGTTCTCGACCGCGCCCGCCGCCAGCTCGACGCTTATTTCGCAGGCGCGCTGCAGCGCTTCGACGTGCCGCTTAGTCCTCGCGGCACGCCGTTTCAGCAGGCGTGTTGGCAGGCCCTGCTGGCCATTCCCTACGGCGCGACGCGGAGCTACGCGGCGCAGGCGGCGGCAATCGGCAACCCCAAGGCGCAGCGTGCGGTGGGGCTCGCCAATGGGCGCAACCCGATTTCGGTGATCGTGCCGTGCCATCGCGTCATCGGCGCTGGGGGTGCGCTGACCGGCTATGGCGGGGGCGTCGCACGCAAGCGTTTCCTGCTGCGTCTGGAGCAGGGGCTCACTGCTGATTACCAAGCGGAAACAGCGTTTGCGGATGCGCCGCAGCGCTGATCCATGCTAAGAGCCGCGCCGAAAATCGGGACGGACGGGAGAGCGACATGCGCACATTGTTGGCGGCGGGCCTGGTTGCGGCGGCGTTGACGGCGGCCCCCGGCGAAGCGGCGGCGCAGCAGGCCTGGACCTACGCCTATGCCGACGGCGTCGCCACCGCCACGGAACGCGATGACAACGGCCGGGTGCTCGCCACCATCGCGTGTCGTCCGCCCACCGGCGATATCGTTATCACCGACTACAGCCTGGCGCGCGCGGGCCGGCGCGCCCGCAACTCGACGGTGCGCATCGGCCAAGGCAGCGTCACCGTGCCAAGTCGCGTCGAAGGCCGCGGCCGCAACCGTGCGCTCACCATCAATCTGCCGCAGCGGCCCCCGGTGCTCGCGGCCGTGCAGCCGAACGACAATCTGAGCGTCACCGTCAACAACGAAACCCGCACCTTCGCGACAGGCGCCCCGGCTAAGATGCGGGAAGTCGCTTACGCCTGCTGGGGCAGCTGAGGCTCAGTCAAGCGCGGCTTCGCGCGCGCGCGCCGCAGTTACGCCCGGCGCGAAATTGATGGCGATGGCGGCCGCGAAACTGAGCGCGCCGGCAAAAGCGGCGACGCTGTCGGGGCCGCCGCGCACGGCGATGACGCCAAGCGTTGCGAAGCATGCCGTCAACAGCACGCCGGCGGCGAAGCTCACCCGCGTCGCGATATCGTTGCGGCGTCCACGCCAAAGCGTCCAATGCGCGCCGCACGCCAGCGCCAGCAGCGCAAAGCCGAGCGGGTGCTGGGCCAGCAGGCCCTCGCCGGGGCTGCGCGCCGACCAGTAGGGCGAAAGCCAGAGCACGGCCGCCAACGCCGAAGCGCCCAGCCCGCAGGCGCCGAGCCCGTAGGCCAGCGTCGCGCGCAGCGTGCGCGCGCCTTGGCCCATGCGTCCCGCCAGCAGCAGCGCAGCGATCAGCCAAACGCCGATATGAACGCTGGCTTCGACGAAGCTGACCGGCTGCAGCATCAGCGCGCCTTCGGCCGCCACGGTGCGCACGCACAGATTGGCGGCCGCGACGCCCCCCACGATCGCCAGACCTTCGAAGACGCCCGCGGTAAACCCGGCGCCGGCGCGCTGCGCGTGGCGCGCACCGAACCAGGCGAGCAACGCAGGCCCCGCAATGGCGACGCTGATCACCGCAAACGGCGGCCAGGGCGAGGCTTCGCGCAGCAGCAGCGCGGCGCTGGCGGCGCCCTCCAGCGCCGCCAGCACGAGGCTGAGGCAGGCGAACGCCAGCCACGCCGGCGCCGGCAGACGTCGGTTGAGCACGGCGAACGACACCGCCATCAAGGCGGCCGCGATGGCCGCCACCGGCGCCGGCGCTGCAAGGACGATGGCGGCGGCGGCCGCGGTGAAGGCGCTCCCGCCCATGAACCACAACGGCAGTCCCAAAGCGGCGACGCCGCGTCCGCGCCTGGTTGCCGCGAGCGCTATGACCCCGGCCAGCGCCAGTGCAGTCCCGGCGTACGCGCCCGCTGCGGCGCGCGCTTCGGGCAGGCCATGCTGGGCCTGGTGGAGTGCAGCGATCGCGAGCAGCGGCGCGATGGCGCCCAGCCCCGCGACCAGCGCCCCGCGGGCGCCGAGCTCGGGCGCGCGCACCGCGGCGATGGCGAGGAAGGTTACTCCGAACCAGGCGGCCGCAGGCGTGAACCAGATTGCAGCGCTGGCCTGGCCGCTGAGCACGTAAAGGCCGAGCAAGGCGGTTGCGAAGGCGCCGATGAGCAAGCGGTCGAGTTTGAGTGCGTGTGCGCCGACGAGCGCAGTCGCGGAGGCGACGACGCCCAAAGCAATACCCGGAGCGCCAGCAAGATCGCTTGCCGCGCCAAGCGCAAGCAGCGCCAGCGCCATCGCGCCGGTGAGCGCCGCGCCCGGCAGCAGCCGTCGTGCAAGCGCGTAAGCGAGGCCGGCGGCAGCAGCGAACGCGGCCAGGCTTGTGTACAGAACCGGCGCTGCGTGCGCCGACTGCAGCAAGAGGCCAGCGCCCGCCCAGCCGGTCGCGGTGACCAGCGCCGCCCAACCTGCCGCCGGCCAATCGGCGCGCGCCGCCAGCAGCATCAGGAAAGCGCCGACGCTCAGCCCCAGCGCAACGATCAGCGCCGGATCAATGGCGAAAGCGAAGCCCAACGCCGGCGCGCTCGCCAGCAGCGCCAAGCCTACGCCCTTCAGCGCGTCGGGATGCAGCCAGCCGCCATGAGCGCCGAAATCCACGCGCCAGCCGCCGATGCGCGCGCGCAGCGCATCGAGCGGCGCAATCGGCGCAGGCGCAGGCGGGGCCGGTTGCGGTTCGGCGAACGCGACCACGCGTCCCATGTTGGCGGCGCGCAACTTCGCAGGGGCAGAGGCTGAGCGCGCCGCGAGCGCGGCGCGCAAGTCGGCGACCTCGCGTTCGAGCCGCGTCTGGCGTCGCCACAGCAGCGCCAGACCGGCCCCGGCCGCAAGCGCTTGCAGCAGCACAATGAGAAAGACGGTCCAAACCATCAGCGCGTCCTAACCGATATTGCGGCGCAAACCGGGCGCAAATGGAGATAGCTGCACTGCGGCGGCTGGCTGTGTCCGCGGCGCATCGCTGCGGCGCTAAAGCTCAGCGCGATGATTTGGCTAAGAATTTCTGGGTCTGCAGATGGCCTGCGGCATACGCTTCGGCGCCTTTTTGATCGGCAATTTCCGCCCAATGATCGCGCACCGCCTCCGCGTCGGCGCCCGCGCCGAGGAAGGCGCCCGGCGTTTCAACGATCTGGGCCAGCGCGAAGACGCCCGCGCCCGCGGTCAGCACGGCCCCGTTCGGCGCCTCTTGCGAGGCAAGATAGACGACGCCCGGCGTCACGAGCTCCGGCGCAAAGCGCGCCAGCATCTCGGGCGGCATCAGGTCGTCGGTCATGCGCGTGGCCGCCACCGGCGAGACGGCGTTGACGCGGATGTCGTGCTTGGCGCCTTCGAGTTTCAGCGTGTTCATCAGGCCGACCAGCGCCAGCTTGGCCGCGCCGTAATTGCTTTGTCCGAAATTGCCGTAGAGGCCGCTCGACGAGGTGGTCAGCACGATGCGCCCGTAATTCTGCGCGCGCATGATCTCCCACATCGCCTTGATCGGCTTGACGGCGCCTATCAGGTGCACGTCGAGCACCGCAGCGAAGTCGGCGAACTCCATCTTGGCGAAGCTTTTGTCGCGCAGGATGCCGGCGTTGGCGACGAGCGCATCGATGCGCCCCCAGGTGCGCATGGCTCGCTCGACCATAGCGGCGACCCCCGCGTCGTCGGTGACCGAGGCGCCGTCGGCGATGGCTTCACCCCCGGCGGCCTGGATTTCGCCCACCACCGCGGCGGCGGCGGCCGAAGAGCCCCCAGCGCCGTCGCGTGAGCCGCCAAGGTCGTTGACGACGACTTTCGCGCCGCGCGCGGCGAACGCCAGCGCATGTGCGCGTCCGAGGCCCCCGCCAGCCCCGGTGACAATGACGACCCTGCCGTCAAAGCGCATCTCCGACATCTTTTGCTTCCTTCGAACCGCCGTGAAATGGGAGCGCTGCCGCACCAGCGCATTGTGGGGGCTAGTGCGGGCGACCGCCCGCTCAGGCGCCGTCCGCGTGCACATCCTCGCCGATGCGGTCGGCGCGTTTGGCGAGTTTGCGGCCGGCGCGTTTCAGCAGCCGGCTTGCGCGCGCCGCGGCCTTCGGCGCGCCAGCGATCGCCGGTTCGCGATCGAGCCGATCCCGCAGCAACATGGCGTCGCGTTCCTGGCCGAGCGCATCGGCGAGCCTTCCGCTCAGTTTGGCGCGGCGTTTGCCCGGCCAGGCCCGGCCCAGCAGCGTCACCGCGTAGAGGCGATCCTTTTCGCGCCGACGCCAGCAGTGGCGGCTTTCCGGCTTGTTGGCGGCGGCGCTGTCGCGGCGGGCGCGGCGGGCGCGGCGCTTAATCCTTTTGGCGCCGGCGCGAAGCTGGCGGTGCGAGGCTTCCGGCCACACCTGCGCGATGGCAAGCAGGTCGCGCAAACTCGATTGCACGGCGGTGATGTCGAGCGGTTCGAGCGCGCGGCGCTCCGCGTCGAATGCGCTGGCGGCGACTTCCAAGGCGGCGGCGGTCTTTTTGCCGGCGCGTGCGGCCATCGCGCGCGCCGCCTCGGCGAGAGCGGCAAGATCTCGCGCCTGCGCCAGCGTGCGCATCACTGCGCGTGCGGC
>CAZNTI010000092.1:0-7148 GCA_964575885.1 uncultured Terricaulis sp. | reverse complement strand
GAAGACGTGCGTCTCGACGGCGCCATCCGCATGGCCCCGCGCTAAGCGCACGCTTGCCCCACCGCCGGCATAATGACATCCTGAGTGTCGTATTCTCGCGGGCTTCAGGAGGGACGTGCGATGGGCGCTTGGGCTTGGGGTGTCGCGCTCATCTTGTACGCAGCGTTTCGCGCCTGGTATGACAATTGGGGCGGGCCGCTAAAGCCCGCCGAGGTCGAGAAATATCTGGCCCTGCTCGCCGGTTCGCCCGGCGCCGCGGTCAACGATCGCGCCGCCATCCGCCGCTTCTTCGAAGAGGACGACGGGCGCGAGTTTTTCATGCTCAACCTCGTCAAGATCAATCCGCACGACGCGCCGCATCCAGAGACCGGCGCGCCCGCGCCGGGCGCGCAATTGATGCAGCGCTATGTGCGCGCGTTCATGCCGGCGCTGATCGCGCGCGGCGGCCATCCCGCACTCGCCGCGCGTCCCGTCGGCGGCTATATCGACGCCTGGAACGCCGCGTCCGACCCCGGCTGGAGCGTCGTGGGCTATATGCGCTACCGCAGCCGTCGCGACCTCGCGAAACTGGCGGTGGATCCGCGCTTTCACCGCATGCATCCGTTCAAGATCGCGGGCACAGCGGCGACCTTCTCGGTCCCGACCCAGCCAATGCTGCAGACGCTGATTGGCCCGCGCATATGGGCAGCGCTCGCGCTTGCGCTTGCCGCCTCGCTAACGCACCTCGCCGCGCTTTCGGTTCAAAGCTGATGTGGCGCGCAGGCGCGTTCTGCGCGGCCCTGCTGCTCGCGGCGGCCTGCACGCCTAGCGCTCCCGTCGCCCCCGCCTGCGCCGGCGCGGCCTTTATCGGCGCGGACTTGGCGGTGCCCGCCGGCGATGTTGGCGCTCCCGCGCGCGCACACTACCCCGAGGAAGCCGCGGGCCCGGTCGGGCCCGTGGCCGCATTCCGCATCGACGCCACCGAAGTCACCAACGCGCAGTTCGCAGCGTTCGTGCAGGCGAGCGGCTACATCACCGTCGCCGAGCGCACCGACGCGCGCGGAGCGCGCCGCGGCGCAGCGGTGTTCTCGCGCCAGATGCGCGCCTGGCGCATCGAGCCTGGGGCCGACTGGCGCCATCCGCTCGGCCCCGGCTCCACGATTCGCGGCCGCGACACCGAGCCGGTGGTTGCGGTCGCCTACGAGGACGCGGAAGCGTATGCGCGCTGGCGCGGCAGGCGCCTGCCCAGCGAAGCGGAATGGGAGCGCGCCGCGCGTCTTGATGCGCCGTCATCGCCGCTGCTCCAAGCCGATATTCGCGACGCCGACGGCGCGCCGGCCGCCAATGTCTGGGGCGGGCTGTTTCCGGTCAGCGACTCAGGCGCGGACGGCTACCAGGGCGTGGCCCCGGTCGGTTGCTACGCCCCCAACGCGGCGGGCGCTTACGACATGATCGGCAATGTGTGGGAATGGACCGCCGACTGGTACAGCCCGACCACGCGCCCGCTCAGCGCCGCCGAAGCGCAGGCAAGCGATCCCGAAGCGCTCGCACGGCGCGTCATCAAGGGCGGCTCGCATCTGTGTGCGCTGAACTTCTGCGCACGCTTTCGCACGCATGCGCGCCAGCCGGGAGATCCCTCGCTCGGCGCCTCGCACCTGGGCTTCCGCACCGCTGCCGACGAAACGCCTTAGCCCAGCAGCGCCGCGACGCTGCGCTTCAACACCAGAGACGCAGTCTTGGCGCTCAGC
Source organism: uncultured Terricaulis sp. (assembly GCA_964575885.1). Taxonomy (GTDB): domain Bacteria; phylum Pseudomonadota; class Alphaproteobacteria; order Caulobacterales; family Aquidulcibacteraceae; genus Vitreimonas. The sequence continues at coordinate 5,421 of CAZNTI010000092.1, read as the reverse complement.
CGCTGTTCATAGCGCAGACGCCTCCACGCCTCGATGCTGAGCACCATGTCGAGCGCCTCGAACCGCAGCGGATCGTCCTTGATCTGCTTGGGCAGCACGAACAGCAGCATCTCACGCAGGCTCTGGGTGGTGTTGCGATGGGCGCGGCGCAGGAACGGCGAGCGGTGGCGCTGCGCGTCGGCGGCGGCCTTCACCGGCAGCACCTCTTCAAAGAAGCGGATGCGCCGGTCGATCAAGCCGTCGAGACGCTCGCGCCACGCCCCGCCCGCGAGCGGCGTACGCAGAATATGCTCGATGCGCTCGACCATCGCGGCGTGCATCGCGCCATAGAGGCTGTCCATGTCGTTGAAGAGGCGAAACACGGTGCGCCGCCCGACGCCGGCGCGCTCGGCGACGGCGTCGGCGCTGGGCTCAAGGTCGCCCTCGCGCACCAGCGCCAGCATGGCTTCGACGATGCGCTGACGCGACGCCCCCGAACGCGCCCGGCGGCCGTCGGTTTCGAGCGGTTCTGCGTTGGTTTTGTAAGCGGTTTTCTTAGTCATCCGCGGCCATCCACAGCACATCGACCCCAGCCGCGCAAGCGCCCGAACCGGTTTGACCGCACCGCTAGGCGCGGCTAATATGGCACTCACAGTGCCATCTGCGCAATAAGCGCGGAGGACGCTGGGGAGTCGGCGCCATGATGAATTGGATTTGGGCATGAAATGGATTTTGGCGCTGCTGGCGCTGGCGCTCGCGGGCGGCGCCGGCCTCGCCTACATGCAGCGCGGCCAGCTCGCGCTTGAACTCTACCGCAGGGGCGCGGCCGAAGCGATGTCGGCGCCGGCGATCGAGAGTCTCGGCGCGGGCCTGCATGTCGGCTTCTGCGGCACCGGCTCGCCGCTCGCCGATCGCCGTCGCGCCGGCCCCTGTCTGGCGATCGTCGCCGGCGACCAGCTGCTGGTGTTCGATGCGGGTGAAGGCGCTTCCGAGACACTGGCGTTGATGGGGCTGCCGCCGGGACGCGTCGACGCGGTCTTTCTGACGCACTTCCATTCCGACCACATTGACGGCCTCGATGCGCTGGCGCTGCAGCGCTGGGCCTCGGGCGCAGCACAGGCGCCGCTGCCGCTGCACGGCGCGCCTGGCGTCGAGCGCATCGCGGCGGGCCTCAACGAAGCCTACGCCATCGACAGCGGCTACCGCGTCGCCCATCACGGCGAAGGGGTGGTCCCGCCCGGCGGTTTCGGGCTGGCGGCGCAGGCTTTCACGCTGCCCGTGGAGAACGAAACCGTGGTCGTGTTCGATAAGGGCGGCGTGCGCGTGCTCGCCTTCCTTGTCGCGCACGCGCCCGTTCACGACGCGGTCGGCTATCGCATAGAATACGGAGGGCGCAGCGTTGTGGTGAGCGGCGACACCGAAAGCTGCGCGTGCGTGGCGCGCGCCGCCGCCGGCGCCGATCTCCTTGTGCATGAGGCGCTGCAGCCGGCGCTCACGCGCATCCTCGGCGAAGCCGCCGCCGATAGCCGCCAGCCTAATCTCGCAGCCATCTTCCACGATATTGAAAGCTACCACGCCACGCCGCGCCAGGCCGCCGAGCTTGCCGCGCAAGCGCAGGTGCGGGCGCTGGCGATCACCCATCTCATCCCGCCGACGCCGATTCCGTTCCTGGAGGGGCCCTTCCTGGGCGATGCGGCCGAGGCCTTCGACGGCACGCTCTGGGTCATGCGCGACGGCGACATCATCTCGATCGCGCCGGATGGCGCCCTCAGCAGGCGCAACAGCCTGCGTTATTAGTCGGGAGCCCGCCCATGCCGCGCCTGCTCGTCACTCTTATTGTTCTGATCGTGCTGGGTACGGGCGGATACTTCGCCTTCCAGCACTACAAAATCTATCTGCCTGGTCTTATTTCGCGGCTGCAGAATCCGATCGCCGACAATCAGCCTGTGATCTGGGCGCCTGGGCCAGCGGAGGCCGGCGCCGAGCCCGGCCAGCGTCCGCCCAACATCATCGTCATCGTCGCAGACGACCTCGGCTACAACGATGTGAGCTTCGGCGGCGGCGGGCTTGCGCCCACGCCCAACATCGATGCGCTGGCCCGCGAGGGCGCGCACGCGAGCATCGGCTACGCCGCCAACGCCACCTGCTCGCCTTCACGCGCTGCAATCATGACCGGGCGCTACCCGACCCGCTTCGGCTTCGAGTTCACGGCGGTGCCGCCGCAATTCGCGGAGAACCTCGGCCACGCCCGCGGCGACGGGCCGGCCCCTATCTTTCACGCCGATCGCGTCGAGGGCATCATGTCCTACTACGACATGGGCGTGCCGACCAACGAGGTTACGATCGCCGAGATGCTGCGTGAGCGCGGGTATCGCACGCTCCACATCGGCAAGTGGCATCTGGGCGAGGCGGATGGGCTGCGCCCGGAAGACCAGGGCTTCGACGAAAGCCTCGGCATCATGGCCGGAGGCGGCCTGTTTTTGCCGCTCAACGATCCCGCCGGCGTGGAAGCGCGCCTGCCTTGGGATCCAATCGATCGCTTCCTGTGGGCGAACCTCCCCTATGCGGTGCAATTCAACGGCGGCCAGCGCTTCGCGCCTGAAGGCTATCTCACCGATTACATGACCCGCAACGCGGTCGCCGCGATCGAGGCCAACCGCAACCGGCCGTTCTTCATGTACCTCGCCTACACCGCCCCGCACACGCCGCTGCAGGCCACCCGCGAGGACTACGAGGCGATGTCGGGCATCGAGGACCACACTGCGCGCGTCTATGCCGCGATGATCCGCGCACTCGATCGCGGCGTCGGCGAGGTCATGCAGGCGCTGCGCGACAACGGCCTCGATGACAATACGCTGGTGATCTTCACCAGCGACAATGGCGGCGCCTGGTATACCGGCATCCCGACGCTCAACGCGCCCTTCCGCGGCTGGAAGGCAACCTTCTTCGAAGGCGGCGTGCGCGTGCCCTTCTTCGTGCGCTGGCCGGCGCAGATCGCTGCGGGAACCGAGATCGAGGGGCCGGCGCACCACATCGACATCTTCCGCACCGCGCTGGCGGCCGCCGGCGCCGAAGACGTCGATCCGCGCCGTGACAGCGTCAGCCTGCTGCCAGCGTTGCGCGGGCAGGCGCCGTCGCCGCCGCGGACGCTGTTCTGGCGCTCGGGCGGCTATCGCGCCGTGCGCGACGGCGACTGGAAGCTGCAGATCGCAGAGCGGCCGCAGCGCACTTGGCTCTTCAACCTGGCGCTCGATCCGACCGAGCAAAACGATTTGTCGGCAGCTGAACCAGCACAGGTGGCGCGCCTGCGGGCGTTGATCGAGACCCACGAGCAAGCGATGCCCGCGCCTTTGTGGCCGGCGTTGATCGAAGGGCCCGTGCGCATCGACACGCCGCTCGACACACCGTGGCGCGACGATCAGGAGTACGTGTACTGGTCGAACTGAACTGGCGGCGCACTCATGCCGCATGGAAGACGCGGCGCCGCGTCTCTAGATCGTGTCGCTTTGCGGCGATGGACCGCGCACGGGGACTTCTCTGGAAATGCAAAAGGTCTTGATCGCGGCCGCGCTCGCGCTCGCGCTCGCAGCGTGCGCGCAGCCCGTCGAACAGGCTGAGGCGCCGGCCGAGGTCGCCGCTTCTCCCGCTCCAGGCGCGGAGCGTATCGCGCTTGCCGTCACCGACGCCGGCGGCGCGCCGCTGAGCGGAGACCCCGCGCGCGGTCGGCGCATTTTCGCGCAATGCGCCAGCTGCCATTCGCTTGAGGACGGCGTCAACCGCGTTGGGCCGACATTGCACGCCATCATCGGCCGCCGCTCCGGCAGCATCGAAGGCTTTCGCTACTCCAACGCCAACAGGATCGCCGCCGTCACCTGGAGCGAACAGGAATTGTTCGCCTACCTCGAAAACCCGCGCGCCCGTATGCCGGGCACGATCATGGCCTATGCCGGCTTGCGCAATCCCCAACAGCGCGCCGACCTGATCGCTTATCTCAAGCAGGACGCGACCTAAGCTTTGGGGATCAGCCGCTCGACGATCAGGTCGGCGGCCTCCTGCGGGGTCATGGCTGTGGTGTCGATGTGGATTTCGGGATCCTCGGGAGCTTCGTAGGCCGAGCCGATGCCGGTGAAATTCTGCAGCTGGCCAGCGCGCGCCTTCTTATAGAGACCTTTCACATCCCGCGCCTCGGCGTCCGATAGCGGCGTGTCGATGAAGATCTCGAAAAACTCCGCCGCGCCCATCATCTGGCGCACCATCTCGCGTTCCGAGCGGAACGGCGAAATGAAAGCTGTGATGACGATCAAACCAGCGTCGGTCATCAGCTTGGCCACTTCCCCGACACGGCGAATATTCTCCACCCGATCCGCATCGGTGAAACCAAGATCCTTGTTGAGGCCATGGCGGACGTTGTCGCCGTCCAGCAGAAACGTATGGCGATTCATCCGCGCCAGCCGTTTTTCAACCAGATTGGCGATGGTCGACTTGCCCGCGCCTGAGAGACCGGTGAACCACAGCACCGCGGGCTTCTGGTTCTTCAGCAGCGCGTGATGCTCGCGGCTGACGTCGACGGGCTGCCAATGCACATTCTGCGAGCGGCGCAGCGCAAAATGCAGCATCCCGGCCGCCACCGTGGCGTTAGAGAACTTGTCTATGAGAATGAAACCGCCAAGGGTGCGATTGTCGGCATAGGGCTCGAACACCAGCGGCCGGTCAGTGGACAGATTGGCGACGCCGATCGCGTTGAGATCGAGCGTCTTCCCCGCCAGGCGCTCAAGCGTGTTGACGTTGATCTGGTACTTCAAAGCTTGAACGTTCGCCGACACGGTCTGCGCGCCAAGTTTCAGCCAATAGGCCCGCCCCGGCAGCATCTCTTCGTCAGCCATCCACACCAGAGTGGCCTCGAACTGGTCTGCGCTTTGCGGCGGCGCGTCCGGTGCGCAGATCACATCGCCGCGACTGCAATCGACCTCGTCGGCGAAACACAAAGTGACGGATTGGCCCGCTACGGCGCGCTCCAGATCCCGCCCAAGCGTCACGATCCGGGCGATGGCGGTGGTTTTGCCTGAGGGCAGTATCCGCACCGCATCACCGACCGCGACAGTCCCGCTCGCGATCAGGCCCGCGAAACCGCGGAAATCGAGATTAGGACGGTTGACCCACTGCACCGGCATGCGCAGCGGCTTGGCCTGATCGGCCGTCGCGTCGACCTCGACCTGTTCCAGATGCCGAATGAGGCTCGGACCCTCATACCATGGCGTGTTTGCCGACGGCGCGGCGGTGATGTTGTCGCCCTTGAAGCCCGAAATCGGAATTGCCGTGAACGCGGCGATGCCGATGCTGCGGGCGAACTCACCGTAGCGCGCGACGATCTCGGCGAACACCTGCTGGTCGTAGCCGACCAGATCCATCTTGTTGACGGCGAGGACGAGGTGGCGAATGCCG
>CAZNTI010000091.1:0-7248 GCA_964575885.1 uncultured Terricaulis sp. | reverse complement strand
CCGTTGAACAGGCTCACAGATACCGATCTGGTTCCGTCTCCGTCGGTGCTCGACGAGATCAACGCCGGCTTGCGGTGAGCCCAAGGCTGGAGGGGGGGGGCGGCGCTCACCCGTCCAGCCGCGCCACGTTCACCCCGACAGCAAACGCGCGCCAGCGCGCGCCCTCGCGCACGATGCGGATTTTGTTCACTGCGCGGCCGAAGTCGACCGGTGTCCAGGTCGCGCCGCCATCTCGGGTTTCGAAGCCGCCTTGGGTTGCGCCCACCCAACCCCAGTCCTCGGTGACAAAGCCGATGCCGAACTCGCGGACGGCCGCATCGTCCACGAGCGGCAGCTCCCGCCATGTGGCGCCGCCATCGGTGGTTTTCACGATCACGCGCGCGCTCTGGCCTTGCTCGTAATTCTGCACCGTTGCGTAACCAATATCGCGAGTGGGAAAACTCATTTTCCAGCAATTCTCGAACGGCCGTGAGGAGCGATACGCTGGCGTCCACGACGCGCCGCCATCTGTCGTGCGCAATATCAGCGCATTGGCCTGGCTCATGTCCTGAGACGACGCCGCACAGACAAGGCCCTCGTCAGCTGAGAAGAATTTCACATCGAGGATCATGCCGGCATGGGCGCCCAGGTCGAGCACGCTCCAAGTGTCGCCGCCGTCGAGCGAACGCAGCATCGCCGCCGGCCCGCCCACGCGACCCGCCGCGTGCACGATGGCTGATGCACGCAACTCGCCTTGGAAGATGCGTTGCTGCGGCAGAACGTCGATGCCGCAAATGCCGCGCACAAGGCCGATGTTCTCGGCTTCGATCGGCGACCAGCTGCGCCCGCCATCGCGGGTGCGGTAAAGCGGCTGCTCGTCGGCCACGTTGGGATAGTAGCCCACCCCGACATTGCCCAGAAAGCCATTGTCGGCGTCGAGAAAGCCAAGCGCCCGAATGAACGTGCCCGGCTGTTCCCACACCTTCGTCCAGCTCTCGCCGCCGTCATCGGTGCGATAGAGCAGGCCGGCGCCGTTGCCATACCAGCCGGTTCGCGTTGAGACGAAGGCGATGTCGTCCTGCTTGCCAGGGTAGGGTTCGGTGGGGAGCAAGCGCCATGTCGGGTCGTGGCGCTGCGCATTGGCATAGGGCGCTTGCGCTGCGATCGCGAGGCCGAGAGCGCCAAGAGCGACATCGCGGCGGCTTGGCTGCGGCATGGTCATGAGCATGTCCTTCATTGGCTGCCGGGCGGGACGCCAGGGCCGATATGCTGATTGAAGAAGCTCAGCGATTCCGACATCACCGTGCGCCATGCCTCGCCCTGGTCAGGCGTGAAGTAGTGGTCGGTGTCCACCAGCCGCACCAGCCGCGCAGGCTTGCCGGCGCGCCGCAGCGCTCGCTCCAGGATCTCGCTTTGCTCGAACGGCACAGTCTGGTCTTCGTCGCCGTGGATGATCAGCAGCGGAATCGTCATCCGCTCGACGTTATGTATTGCCGAATAGCGGTCGAGCATGGCGCGGTCGTCGTCAGGGTGGCCGATGGCTTGCAGCCAGTAGCGGTAGGAAATGCCCTGCGAGCCGGCGCCGCCGCCGGAGATGACCTCGCTATCGTCGCCAGTGCGCACCCAGCGCAGCATGCCGCGCAAGTCAGACACGCCGGCGCCCGCCATCGCGCAGCGATAGATGTCGGCGTTCTCAAACGTCGCGGTGAAAGCGGTGTAGCCGCCATAAGACCAGCCGGCGATGCAGACGCGGCCCGGATCAACTATGCCGCTGGAGCTCAAATAGCGCACGCCGTCGGCGACGTCGTTTTGCATGCGCTGGCCCCACTGCCGATGTCCCGCCTCCACGAAACGCCGGCCGAAGCCGCCGCCGCCGCGGAAGTTGGGTTGGAAAACCGCATAGCCCTGACTGGCGAAACTGATCGCGAATGGATCGAAGCCCCACACGTCGCGGCCTTCAGGTCCGCCGTGCGGCACCACGATCAGCGGCAGGTTGCGCGCATCGGTCACCCCGGGCGGCAACCACAGATATCCCCACAGATTCTCCCCGTCACGGGCGGTGTAATCGATCACCCGCTGCGTCGGCAGCAAAGAGGGGTCGACGCTCGGCCGCACATTGAACAGCCGCGACAATTGCCGTGAGCTGGTGTCGTAAAGGTAGTAGGTGCCGAGGTCCTGCGGTCCGTTGGTTTGAACGAGCCAGAGTCGCCCGTCCTCGCCGCCGCGCGATATCAAGCGCACGTTGAGGTCATCGCCCAACGCTTGGGTCAGGCCGCGCCAGTAAGGCGCGAAGGCGTCGTCCTTCGGCTCGCAGGTCCAGCGATAGCCCCACCAGCACGCAGCCAGCACGGTGTTGCGCTGTGCGTCGCGTACCGCCGAAGAGATGTCGAAGTTCGGATTGGTTTGGATGGTCTCGGCATACGCCCCCGTTGATGCGTCGTAGACATACAGGCCGCTGGTGTCCTCGCCTTCGCGCCGCGCCAGCACAAACACGCGCCCTGGGCCGATGGCGGGCCCAACGCCCTCGAAGGTTGGGCCTGAATTTGCGCCTGACGCTCCGCGGAACCGCACGATCTCGGTCCAGCTGGTCTGGCCGGGGCCGCGACGCAGCCACGCGAAGCCGCGGCCGCCCGCGATGACATCTTGACGCAACACCGGCGTTCCGTCGGCGTCGACAACCCAATTGAAGGTGTTGATGGCGCCGCGGTCGATAACCGTCCGCTCCCCGCTGGCGACGTTGACCCGCCACAACTCGGCGCCGCCGTACTTGGGCGCAAGCAGCAGCACGTGTTCGGGATCATTCGGCAGGGTCGCCACGAGCTGGGCGCTGATCGAGCGATCGAGGCCGGTCTGAGCGTCCGGCTCATAGAGCGACACGCGGTTGCGTCCGCTCAAATCGGTTGCGTACACCCGCGCCACGCGCTCGAAGCCGTCGTCGAGCGTTTGGGTGCGGCGGATCGAGCCGGTTCCGGCCACCACCCGCACACGCTGGCTGAAGCCGAAGATGAGCCGCTCATCCGATTTGAACTGCACGAAGTCGATCTGCATCTGCGCTTCAGCGCGCGCAGTCTGAACCGGGGTGAGGTTTCGCGTCTCGCGATCGTACACCACCAGAACGTCGCCGATGGGCTCGCGCCGGATCAGGGCTATGTAACGGCCGTTGGGCGACAGGGTGGCGCCGCGCAGCGTATCGTATCCGGTGAACGCCTCGAGCGGCGCGCGCGCTTGCGCCCAGGCGGCGTCGGCCAAACCCAATGATAGCGCCCCCAACATCGCGGCGACGGCGGTGCGCACGCTCGAAACTCCCGGCAAAGCTGCCTCCCTTTACGCCAAGGTGTATAAAATACTGTACAACGCGTTGTACAATGGCATAACAAAATGCTATGTCAAGCGCCGCGGTGCGGCTAAGCTTGATTTGGGCGGAAGGAGTCGCGTCGGATGGAGGATTTCGCGGACCAGCTCGGCCCCGGTTACCTTAACCTCGTGGTGCGGCGCGTGGCCCAGCGCATCGCCGCAGCCGGCGACGCGTACATTCGCGCCACCGGCGCGAGCACGGCTGCCGGCTCCACGGCCATCCTGGCGTTTATCGCCCGCCATGACGGCGCCGCGATTGCCGATGTCGCCGCCGCGCTTGGCTACACCCATCAGGCGGTCGCAAAGGCGGTGAACGGCATGGAGGCTGCGGGCCTGGTGACGAGTACCGCCAGCGATGAAGACCTGCGCAAGCGCGCTATCTCGCTCACTGCCGCTGGCCGGCGCGAAGCCGCCGGGGTGCAGCAGGTGGCCGATAAAGCCGACGCCGTTTTCCGGGAAGTTTTCGACGAGATCGGCGTCGACTTGTTCAAGGCGTTGCGGGATTTCGAGCGCGCCACTGACCGCCGTCCGCTCTTGGGCCGCTTGCTGGAGCAGGATGGGGGAGGCGGTCCAAAGCGGCGCAAACGCGATTGACCGCAGCCTGCCGTCAGGTCTTGAGCATCCCCAGCATCGCCATCGCCGCCGCCGGATTCCGCTCTTTAGCGCCGGATATGAAGTACAAGAAAACGTCCCCGGTCTTCTCCCACTCCCGCGCCGTCTTGAGCCATTGCGCCAGGGCCGCTTGCGCATAGCCGGTCGGCTCGTCCGCACGCGACATTTCCAGCCGCGCGTAGGAGAAATCCGCGCTCGGCGCAGTCATCAACGGATGGCCTTTCTCCGACTCCACGCACGCCACCGCGACATTGTGCTTTCGCGCCAGCGCCTTGAACGCATCGCAGTCAAAGCTTGCATGCCGCACCTCGATGGCGTGGCGCAACTTCAACTTCCCGAGCTTCGCAGGCAACAGCGCGAAATACGCCTCCATCTCGCCCGCATCGAATTTCTTGTATGGCGCCATCTGCCAGAAGATCGGCCCAAGCTTCGAACCCAGCTCGCCGACGCCGCTGTTGAAGAACCATTCGATGGACTCCGCCGCTTCGCGCAAATCCTTGCGCTGCGAAGCAGCCCTTGGCGCCTTCACCGAGAACACGAAATCGGCAGGCGTCGAAGCGGCCCACTTCTTGAATGAGGCCGCGCTTTGAGTCCGATAGAAGGTGGCGTTGATTTCGATCGTGGTGACGTTGCGCGACGCATATTCAAGCTGCTTCGCCGCCGCCAATTTCGGAGGGTAGAAGGTTTCCTCCCACGGCGCGTAGTTCCAGCCGCCGATGCCGACCCGGATCATCTCAGCCGCCGGTGAATTTTGGCGCGCGCTTCTCGGTGAAGGCGTCGACCGCTTCTTTGTGATCGGCGGTTTCGTGCGCGAGAGCCTGAAACGCCGCCGACAGCTCAAGCACGTCGGCGAGACGCGCGTGCTGGGCCTCGCGCAACAGCCGCTTAGCCAACCTCACCGTGCGCGGCGGATTGACGGCGATGCGCTCGGCCAGTGCGCGGGCTTCGTCCATCAAGCGCTCGTCGACCACGACGCGCGACACCAGGCCGATGCGATTGGCTTCTTCGGCATCGATGGTGTCGCCGGTCAGAACCAGCTCCGCCGCGCGGGTGGCGCCGATGGCGTTGGTGAGGATCCAGGCGCCGCCGTCTCCCGGAATGATGCCCACCTTCACGAAGCTTGACGCCATCTTGGCCGAGGCGCCGGCGATGCGGATGTCGCAGAGAACGCCAATGTCGAGGCCGAGCCCGATCGCGTGGCCATTAATGGCGGCGATGGTTGCGACTTCAACGTCGGCCAGCGCCCTTATGATCGTGTGCACGCCGCGGCGATAATTGGCGCGGGTGCCGTCCGGGGTGGCGCGCGGGCCGATGCCGCTGCGTTCGCGGATCGCCTTCAGATCCCCGCCGGCGCAGAAGCTCTTGCCGGCGCCAGTGAGAATGACGGCGTTGATCTCCGGATCGTCGTTGGCGCTCCACAGCGCCGCTGCGAGATCGTCGCAATCCTGAAGGCTGGCGATGGCGTTGCGGCTTTCGGGCCGGTTCAGGGTGATGGTCGCAACGCGGCCGGATTTCTCATAGATGACAAAGCTCATCGGACTCGCTTACCCCAAGCGCAGCCCAGCGACAACTTGGCCCCTTATTCGCCGCCCGCACCCTGCTGGAACGCGATCAGATCCTCGCTTTGCAGGCTCTGGCCGTTCTGCTGTACGGCTAGCCGGCCGGTCCCGTCGCGCGACAGCGCCACCACATAGACGAAGCCGTCTTCGCCTTCGAAGCGATAGCCGACGCCGTTTGGCGTCATGTCCTCGGCGCCGCCGCGCACCTCTGTTGAGAAAATCGTACTGATCGCATTCTCTGAAAGCTCGATCGCCGGAGACTGCGCCGCCGCGGCGAAATCGAAGGCGGTGTAAATGAGGTCTCCGTCGGCGTCCTCATGTACGACGAAACTACGCCGGCCGGTGAAGCCCATGACGCGGGTGCGCGGCAGCCAGCGGCACGCCACTTCGCGGTCGCCCAAACGCACCGCGGCGATGCGCGGCGTGTAGGCCGAAGCCGGGTTTTCCAGCATGCCGGCATTGGTTTCGCGGATCGCGCCGGCTTCGCCACCATTGCGGGTCAGCGTCGTCGTGATGCTGCCGGCGCTACCCTCCGGCTCGCCGACGCTGAATTCGCTGCGCTCGATCAAGGCGCCGTCGGGCTTGTCGTACTCAGCCACGCGCGCGGTGTTTCCGTCGCGTTCGAACAGCAGCAGGGCGGGCGCGTCGACGCCGTCGCAAATGAACCACGGGCCCGGCGCCTGCGGCTGCGCGGGTAGAGGCGGCGGCGGCTCCGGCTGTGCGCAGGCGGCGAGCGCGAACACGGTGGCGATGATGGTGCGGCGCACGATGGGCCTCCCTTTGGCTGAGCGCACGTATAACACAGCATAACCCTGTTCAGCGCCGGCGCCGCGGCGTGCCGAGTATGCCGCGCATCAGCTCACGCACGATGGTGTTGAACACGCCCGACGCCACCCGCCCGGTCTGACGCTCGACGGCGGTGGTGCGGGAGCGGCCGCGTGTGGAGGGCGCGCGTGCGCTGCCGGCGCCGGCGCGTGAGCGCGTGCTGCGCGCCGCTTCCTTGTCGCGCGCGTCGCGCTCGGCTTCCCGCTCGGCCGCCTCAAGCGCGGCAGCTGCGCGGCGGGAGAGGATTTCGTGTGCGCTCTCGCGGTCGATTGGCTTTTCATACCCCCGGCCAGCGGTGTTGGCGCGCATCAGCCCCTGGCGTTCGGTGAGGAGGATGGGGCCGACATGAGAATTTGGCGGCCTGATCTTGGTGCGCGCGACCGGAGTCGGCGCGCCTTTTTCGTCCAGCGTCGAGACCAGGGCTTCGCCCACGCCCAGCTCCTGGATCTCCTTGGCGACATCGACGTTGGCGTTGGCGCGGAAGCTTTGCGCCGCGGCGCGCACGGCTTTCTGGTCGGTTGGCGTGTAGGCGCGCAGCGCGTGCTGCACGCGATTGCCAAGCTGCGCCAACACCGCCTCGGGAATGTCGGTCGGCGACTGGGTGACGAAATAGATGCCGACGCCCATGGAGCGGATCAGCCGCACCACTTGCTCAACCTTCTTGACCAGCTCTTTCGGCGCGTCGCGGAACAGCAAGTGCGCTTCGTCGAAGAAGAAAACCAGTTTCGGTTTTTCGAGGTCGCCCACCTCCGGCAATTCCTCCCAGAGCTCGCTCATCAGCCAAAGCAGGAAGGCCGAATAGAGCCGTGGGCTCTGCACCAGCCGCTCCGAGGCCAGCACATGCACCGTGCCGCGCCCGTCCTCGCGCGGCTTCAGCAATTCTTCGAGCTTGAACGCCGGCTCCCCGAAAAAGCGGTCG
>CAZNTI010000090.1:5208-7259 GCA_964575885.1 uncultured Terricaulis sp. | reverse complement strand
CGCCGAGACGCTTGACGGTATCGCCTTCCTTGAGGCCGCGGTCTTCGCCGAAGATCACGACGCCGACATTGTCGCGCTCAAGGTTGAGCGCCATGCCCTTCACGCCGCCGGGAAACTCGACCATCTCGCCGGCCTGCACGCTTTCAAGACCGTAGACGCGGGCGATGCCGTCGCCGACCGACAGCACGCGGCCCACTTCGGCCACCTGCGCTTCGGCCCCAAAGCCTTTGATCTGTTCTTTCAGAATAGCTGAGATTTCAGCGGCGCGGACGTTCATCGAATACCCCTAGGCGTGTGTATTTTAAGCGGATTTCAGGACCAGACGCAGCGCATCCAACTTGGCTTTGACGGAGGCGTCGAATTGGCGGGAGCCGACTCGCACGACAAAGCCGCCAATCAGCGCCTCGTCGACCGAGGTTTCGGCTTCGACTTTGGCGCCGAGTTGCTTGCCGAGCGCCTCGACGATGGCGGCCTGCTCGGCCTCGCCCAGTGGGCGAGCGGAAATGATCTGCACCTGACGCGCGCCGCGCTCGCGGGCCACCAACGCCCGAAAGGCGGCCGCGATCGCCGGCAGCTCGGCAGCGCGCTGATTCTGGGCGGCCACGCCCACCAGCTTTCGCCCCAGGTCGCTCATGCCAAGCTTAGCGGCGACAGCACTCAGCGCGCGGGCTTTCTCGTGCGGCTCAATCAGCGGCGAGCGCGCGGCGCTGCGCAGATCGGCGCTTTCAACCCAGGCGGCGCCAAACTTGGCGAAATCCCGCTCGACTTCGTCTAAGGCGTTGGTTTCCTTGGCCAAGTCAAAGGCGGCGTGGGCATAGCGGGCAGCCGCCTCAGAAGCTTCGCCATCGAAGGTCTCGGCCACGTTCGTCTCGCTGGTTCAGCTGCTGGCGAGCCCATCGGGGCCGCCGGCTAGCATGGAGTAATATCGATTGGGACAACCCAAGCGCCGACGGCCGCACTGCAGACGCGCGCGGGCCTTGGACGCGGTGGCGACCTAACATGGCGCCTTCGGACTTGACAACAGCTGCCGCACCCCGCCCCTCAGCGACAAAAGCGCCGTGTACGGCCATGACGGGGGAGCGCTGGTGAGCGTCGGCAATTTCGAGCGCGACACGAGCGTCAGCGGCGCCGACGGCCGCTACGCCGCGACACTTTCCCCGGCATGGGCCGTCTGGGGCCCAAACGGCGGCTACGTCGCCGATATCGCGCTGCGGGCAATGATGGCGGGCGCAAGCCTGCCGCGGCCGGCGGCGTTCCACTGCCAGTTCCTCAAAGCCGGACGTTTCGACGCCGCCGACGTGTTGGTTGAGCAAACCCGCAGCGGCAAGCGCAGCGAAGCGCTGCGGGCGCGGCTTGTCCAGGACGGCGAGGATCTGCTCGCCGCCACGCTCTGGATGACCGCCGACGACATGGATGGTCTGGAGCACGAAACGGCGGCGGCGCCTGACGTTCCGAAGCCGGCGACGTTAAAGGGGTTCGCCGACCTTTTCGACAATTACCCCGATTGGTACCCCTACTGGCGCAGCGTCGAAGCGCGGCCCGGCGTTCAGACCTGGGAGATTGGCCCGCCGGTCTGGCGGGCCTGGATGCGGCTCAACGACCCGCCCGCGCACCTGGACAAGAGCCTCGCCGCCGCCCGTATCGCGCTGTGGATGGACCTCGGGCCCTGGAACGCAGCTGTGGCGGCGCATCCGCGCCCCCTTCCTTACTTGGCGCCCAATCTTGATCTGCACGTGCAGTTTCACCGCTTCGCCGATGCCTCAGAATGGTTGCTTATCGACGCCGAAGCGCCGATCGCGCGCGACGGCCTCATCGGCACGACGCTCAAGCTCTGGGACGAGAACGGCGCCCTGGTCGCCTCCGGCGGCTCGACGCTGTTTTGCCGGCGCAATCCAAACTACGAAGACGAGCTGCGCCGCTTCCAGGCCAGTCAAGATTAAGTGCGTCCGAACACCGGGGGGTAACGCCGCATGACCGATACGCCAGCGCCCGCGCAAAGCGAGCAAGCGACGAAAAAACTCCGCCAGGTCGTGGCTGCGTCTGCCGCCGGC
>CAZNTI010000090.1:0-5198 GCA_964575885.1 uncultured Terricaulis sp. | reverse complement strand
TCATCCGCGCCAATTTCTTCACCGGGCTGCCCGACGCGCAGGCTTTCGTATTCACTCTGCTCACCTTCGCAGTCGGCTTCGTGGTGCGCCCGCTGGGCGCGCTGGTGTTCGGCAAGATGGGTGATTCCACCGGACGCAAAGGCGCTTTCCTGATCACCATTCTGATCATGGGGCTCGCCACGTTCGCCATCGGCCTGTTGCCGACCGCTGAAACCATCGGTGTCTGGGCGCCGATACTGCTCGTCACCATGCGGGTGCTGCAGGGCTTTGCGCTTGGCGGCGAATATGGCGGCGCGGCCATCTATGTCGCCGAGCACGCCGAACAGAACCGCCGCGGGGCCGCCACCGGCTGGATTCAGGCCACCGCCTCGATCGGGTTGATCGGCGCGCTAGGCGTCGCGCTGGGGGCCCGGGCAGCGCTTGGCGAAGAGGCGTTCCGCGAATGGGGCTGGCGGATTCCGTTTTTGGTGTCGATCGCCTTGCTTGGCGTGTCGATCTGGATCCGGCTGCAACTCGAAGAGAGCCCCGCGTTCAAGAAACTGCAGGCCGAAGGCGGGGTCTCCAAGCGCGCCTATGCCGAGAGCTTCTTTGAGTGGCGCAACCTGCGCATCGTGCTGCTGGCATTGTTCGGCGTGATGATGGCCCAGGGGGTGGTCTGGTACACCGCGCATTTCTATTCGCAATTCTACCTTGAGCGCATCCTCAAGATCGACAGCCGCACCGTGAACATCATCATGATCACGGTGGTGCTGTTTTCGGCGCCGCTTTACCTTCTGTTCGCGCGCCTGTCCGACCGCATCGGACGCAAGCCGGTGATGCTGTTCGGCATGCTGCTGATGCTGGCGCTCTATTTCCCAGGCTTTCAAGCCATCACCAGCGCTGGCAATCCAGAGCTGGCGCAGGCGGCGCGGGCAACGCCGGTGACCGTGATCGCCGATCCCGCCGATTGCACCTTCCAGCTCGACCTGACCGGCGGCGCCCAGCAATTCGCGACCTCGTGCGACATCGCCAAGAGCGCCCTCTCCAATGCCGGCGTCGCCTACGCCACCGAAGCCGCGCCCGCAGGCGCGCTTGCGCGGGTGCGCATCGGGGCCGAGCACGAGATCGAGAGCGTCAGCGCCGTTGGCGCCAGCAACGCCGAGATCCGCGCCGCCCGCGACACTTTCGCCGATCGCCTGCATGCAGCGCTGGGCGAAGCAGGCTACCCCACCGCGACCAACGCGCAGGGCCGCGTGGTGATGACCGCCCCGAGCGCGATGCAGGAATGGAGCCTGGCCGAAATCGCGCGCGTGTTCTCCGAGAAGTGGGGCGTGATCGCGGTGATGGCGCTGTTCATTGTCGCTGCCTGCGCCCTGTACGGACCGCAGGCGGCGGCGCTGGTGGAGTTGTTCCCGACCCGCATCCGCTACACGGCGATGTCGCTGCCTTACCACATCGGCACGGGCTGGTTCGGCGGCTTGCTGCCGGCGACAGTGTTCGCGATCAATACCGCCACCGGTTCAATCTACACCGGCCTATGGTTCCCAGCCATCGCCACGGCGATTGCGGCCCTGGTCACGTTCCTGTTTTGGCCAGAAACCAAGCATCGCAACATCTTCGCGACCTGATGGTTTTTAACGCATTCACCGCATTTGTGAACGAGGCCTTAAGGCGCCGCGGGTAGTCTCACACACATGACGGCGATCCCCCACGCCGCTATGGCCCTCACCAGCGCCCTTGACCGCTTCGGGCTCGCCAGTTCGCGAGTGCTCGAGGCGGTCACTGGCGCGGGTGAGGAAACGCCAGAAGCAGCACTCGTCGATATGACGATGGCGAAAACGCAGGTGAAAGCCAGCGTCGCAGTCGTGCGCTTCGCCGACGAGATGTGGGCGGCGCTTTTGGACATCGGCCAGAGGCCTACAGAGCGCTAGCGCAACGCGAGCGCTCGGATCGGCAAAGTGCGCGTCTGTCGCAGCCGAGGTGCGTGTGGCCAACGCACAACGCCCTTTTCGCGGCTTAAGCAATCCCCTAGATGAAGTGCACTCAAGGGGATTCCATGGACTCCATAAGCGCTTTGTTGGTTGATCCCGCCGCGTGGGCGGCATTCATCACGCTGGTCGTGCTCGAAGTCGTGCTCGGCATCGACAACCTGATCTTTATCTCGATCCTCACCAACAAACTGCCCGAGCATCAGCGCCAACGCGCCCGCCGCATCGGCATCGGCCTGGCGCTGGGGATGCGCCTGGTGCTGTTGTCCACCATCGCTTTCATCGTGGGGCTGACGGCGACGGTGTTCGACCTCGGTCTCCAGGGCGGCCTGGACAGCCACGGCAATCCGGAGTTCGAAACGGCTTTTTCCTGGCGCGATCTGATTTTGATCGCCGGCGGCCTGTTCCTGGTGTGGAAAGCCACCAAGGAGATCCACCACACCGTAGATCCCACGCCCTCGCACGACATCTATGACAAGAAGGCGCCGATCGCGATGAATTTCGGAGCGGCGATCTTTCAGATCATCCTGCTCGATCTGGTTTTCTCGATCGATTCGATTCTCACGGCGGTGGGCATGACCGACCATGTCCCGATCATGGTCGCAGCGGTGGTCGTCGCGGTTACGGTGATGCTCCTGGCGGCCGATCCGGTGGCGCACTTCATCCACGCCAACCCAACGGTGGTTATGCTGGCGCTCGGCTTCCTGCTTATGATCGGCATGGTGCTGATCGCAGAGGGCTTTGGCGTGCACGTGCCGAAAGGCTACATTTACGGGGCCATGGCGTTCTCGGCCCTTGTCGAAGGTTTGAACATGCTTTCCCGCAATGCAGCCAAAAAGCGCGCGCAGCCGCCGCCGGACGCGGCCGCGCAATAGTGGAGGACGTCATGCGCTTTGCGACGGCCGCTTTGGCGGTGATGCTGGCCTCGTGCGCCATTCCGACCTTTGGAGGGCCGAGCCCGGCCACGACGACCACCACACTTGCAGCGGCGGACGCAGCGTCCGCGCTGGCGCTGGGCGATCAGCTGACGCTTGCGCTAACCACGCACGAGGCGCGGGTAGACAGCGGCGAGGACGCGCTCGTCATCCTGCAGCTTCGTCATGGCGACGGACGCACGATGAGTTTCGCTGAAGCCAATCATGCGCCCGCACACATCATGGCGCAGGCGCCGGGTGGGCCGCTGGCGCAGGTCATGGGCCTGTTCGGTGAGGAGCGGCCGACGCTTTACACCGCCCGCCCGGACGATCATCGCGGCGAACCCTTTATCTGCGGGCGCGACGGCGGGCCGCTGGCGCTTGGCGTCTACCGCGCCGAGGACGGCGGCGTACGCATCGTGGGCTTGAAGCAGGAGTTCGCTTTCGAAGCCCAGCCCGACGGCTCAAGCATGGCCCTGCCCTACAGCCCCGACCAGGTGTGCGCGCGGCTGAGCTTCCGCGCCGGATGAACTGAACCTCAGAACTTGCCGTAGCCGCCGTCAATCACAACGGCGTCGCCGGAATGGAAGCTGCTGGCGTCGCTGGCGAGATAGACGGCGATGCCGCCAAATTCTTCCGGCTTGCCCCAGCGACGCATCGGCACGCGCCCGATCACCCTGTCGGTGAATTGCGGATTGGCTTGCGCGGCCTGGGTCATTTCCGTTTCGATCCACCCCGGCAAAATGGAGTTCGCGCGCACGCCATAGCGCGCGAATTCGACCGCCACCGCGTTCGTCACATTGACGATCGCGGCTTTCGAGGCGCCGTAGTCCTGGTTCCGCGCCGCGCCGAACAGCGCCACCATGGAGGCTACCGCCACGATCGCGCCGCCCGGATCGCCGGCTTCGGCGCGCGCCTTCATGTGCCGGCAGGCTTCGCGCATGGTCCACATCATGCCGTCGAGATTGATCGCCATCAGCCGGCGATAGTCCTCGCCGCCGATGTCGAGGAAGCTTTTCCAGCGGTTGGAGACGCCGGCATTGGCGAAGCAGGAATCGATGCGGCCGAATTCAGCAAGCGTCGCATTCATGCCGGCGACGATGTTTTGCTCCTGCGACACATCGACGATGCGGGCGTTGACCCTGACGCCGTGCTTTTGCAGCTGATCGAGCGCGCGGGCGTTCTTCTCCGCGTTGGTGCCCCAGATTTCGACGTCGGCGCCGGCCTGCGCGAGCGCATCGGCCATACCAAGACCAATGCCGCCGTTGCTGCCGGTGACGAGCGCGACTTTACCGGTGAGATCGAAGGGAGCGTAGGCCATGAGCGATTATGGCGGCGCGTGCGGGCGGCGGCAACGCTCCCGCTTCGACACACGGGCGTTTGGGACCGCTAAGATGCGGCGATCGTCCGCGGCATCGCCTGGGACATCACAAGAAGCTGTACGGGTCCACGTCGATCTGTACCCGCACGGCGGAGTGAAGCTTAACCCGTGCGCTCCACGCGGCAAGGAAAGCGCTGACATCGACGCCGCGATCGGCGCGGATGAGGAAGCGGCGGCGATGCATGCCGCGGATCACCGAGAGCGGGGCCGGCGCTGGTCCCCACAAGTCCAGTCCTTCGACGTTGGGCGCGGCCTCACCCATGAGCTTGGCGGCATCGTTGGCGAGCTGCTCCTGCGGCGCCGAGACGATGACCGCCGCAAGCCGGCCGTACGGCGGCATGCCGGCGGCCTCGCGTTCGGCGATCTCGGCGGCGAAGAAGGCGTCGCGATCCTGTGCGGCCAGCGCCTGCATAACCGGTTCCTGCGGCGCGTAGGTCTGAATGAGCGCCCTGCCCTTTTTCTCATGGCGGCCGGCGCGCCCCGCGACCTGGCTTACCAATTGATAGGTGCGCTCGCCGGCGCGGAGGTCGCCGCCCTTCAGCCCCAGATCCGCGTCGACCACGCCGACGAAGGTAAGGTTCGGGAAGTTGTGGCCCTTCGCCACGATCTGGGTGCCGATGAGGATATCGATTTCGTGCGTCTCCATCCGGCGCACAAGCTCGCGCACCGCCTCGCCGTTTGGCGTCGTGTCGGAGGAGAAGATTTCGATCCGCGCATTCGGGAAGAACGCGCGCACCTCTTCCTCGATACGCTCGACGCCGGGGCCGATGGAGGTGAAGCTGTCGGGCGTCAGGCATTCCGGACAGGCTTGCGGCTTCGGCATTGAGAAGCCCGTGAGGTGGCAGACGAGCCGACCGGAGTAGCGGTGCTCGACCAGCCAGGATTCCGTCTCCGGCGATTGCATGCGGTGACCGCACGCCCGGCACAACGTGAGCG
>CAZNTI010000089.1:0-7265 GCA_964575885.1 uncultured Terricaulis sp. | reverse complement strand
TGGGGGACAGGGGGTCGGAGGTTCGAATCCTCTCGCTCCGACCAATCTTTCCCGGTTCTCACGCGGAGCACATGCGGGACGCGAGGGCCGGGCAGTTGTACCGCTAGCAGGCCCCCGACGGTGGCGCACTGGCGCCACCCGCAGCACCGGGCGCATGGGATCGGGTGGCCTTTACTGCGACGAGTAATCCCTTGCCCCCACAGATCGGCGGGACACTGCAAGCCCAGATGCCGCGACGGTCGGAGCGAGCAAATTCTACATCCAACGGCGCAGGCCCCGTTGATGTATCGGGGCCAGTCGCGCGCCCATCCCGCCGCGACCATCTGTCCAGCCAAGTCAGCAACGCGCGGCATGCCACAGCGGGCGGTCTCGCTTTCGTATCGATCTTGACCGCTGGAACAACACCGGACCTCGTCTGCGTAACAAAGTGCTCGCTGTTGATGCAAATACTTGCCGGCAGGCGTTCCCTTGCAGGCTGAACAAACCTAACGGACGCCGGCGCAGGCACGGCGTCCGCGGTCATGATCGACAAAGCCCGTTCAGAAGTCGAACTGCAGGCGGCCTTGGAGGATATCGACCTCGCGATCGAGCAGTGGGTTTACCGCATCCACTTCGGAGTGAACGTAATTGGCCAGCAGGCGCACGTTCTGGTTCAAGTACCAGTTAACGCCGATCGTGTAGTCATCCACCTGCTCGCCGGTGGCGCCGATCTCAGTGAGGTCCAGCGAACTCAGCCGCGCGGTCAGTTCAACCGCACCCCAGTCACTGCGGGGGTTCGGAGAGTTGAACACGCCGCTTGAGTCGCTGTAGCGATGGCGCTCGCCGGTGACGATCCAGCCCACTTGCGCGTAATAGCCGTCAAAGGAGAGATTGCCGCCCACGCCACGGTCGAGGCTCATGGAAACGAACTGTCCCTGGAACAACACCGGACCGCGCTCGTAGGCGGCTTCCAAATTGTAACCCGTAGACGCGTCGATGTCGGCGATATCGCCCGTGCTCGCCACCGTCGGCCCCAGTCCAGACTCAGCCCGTGACGAGATGCGCCGAACCGCCCCGTCTTCGAACTCGCGGCGTTCCAAGCCGAGGCCGAAGTGCAGCGTATGGCCGCGCTCTTCGATCGGCGTCCAGAAGCCGCGCACTGACACGCCTTGGCCCTTTTCGGCTTGGATATCGTCCTCGGCGTCAATAGCATCGCCGAAATAGCCGCCAGCGATCGCAAAGTGCTCTCCCTCGTAGGACGCGCCGAGGCCGACGCCGAAGCCCGGCGCCAATGCCTGCACCAGCGAGCGCTCCATGAACATGGTGTCGTTCGAGCTGCCCACGTCCTCCATGCTAAACGGCGCGATGAAATTGCCGGCCTTGATGGTGAAGTCGTCGTTGACATCGTAGCTGAGCCACACGTTGCGCCAGCCGCCGTCTCCGGTGAATTCGCGATCGATGCGCAGGCGCCAATCGTCGAAGAATCGAATGCCGAGCTCAAGCCGGGCGCGGCGGGTGGCCTCGTCCTCGGTTTCGACGCCGTCATCGTCGATCGACGCCGCGTCGAGGTGCAAGCGCCCACCCAACACGATCTGGAGGTTCTCGTCGGCGGTCTCGTACTCGATGCCGTTACGGGTGAACTCCAAGCCTTCCGCGTTGGCTGCAGTGCTCGTCGCGCAAAACATTGCCAGCGCGCTGGCCACAATCCACTTGTTCTTCACTATCCACTCTCCCCTTCAATCGCACACGGCGTCAGCACCGCATCCCTCTCAAAACACTCGAACGCCCACTCCGCTAACCCGGCGCGTTCGATCGAAGCTCCGAAGTCGTGTCCTACCCCGGGCAGCAACCGCATTGTCGGCTCGACCGAAAACCACCTACGGTTTGCTGCCTCAGCCATGCTTTTCGTCCAGCGATACGCGCGCTCTACTCGCGTCAGGCCTTGATTGCGATCGAGCGCCTTGGTCTTGCGCAGCGACTCATCACGACGAACATCAAGTTCGCCGACCGAGACGTGAAACGGCGCTTTGAGAAATCTGTCGGGGGCCAATGGTCGCTCGAACGACCAACCCTCGGTATCAAGCCCATCCGGATAACGCGCCTCGGCGTCGGGCATGGTGTACCAACCCGCGGACGCCAGCACTACCGAAGCGACCCTCTCAGGATGGAGCATCGCGAACCGATGCGCAAACTGCGCCCCACCGGAGTAGCCGAACAACAACAGCCGCGATCCGTCGCTGCCAGCGAGCGCGACTACCGCATCGATCATTGAGAGCAAAGCATGATCACTGCGCACGCAGAGGCGACGATCTTCCAATTGCTGATACTGACCGTACTCGCCCTTGCTGAAGTACGGCGCCAGAATGGGAACGCCATAACGCTCCGACAATTCGGTAAGGCGGTAAGCATGCGCCGCCGCGTTGCGTGCGATGCCGTGGATCGACGCCAGGACCGGAGACCCCTCTCGCAGGGTGGAAGGGCGATACACAAAGAACCTACGCGCCGGCGGGCCCGGCAACTCATAATAATCGAGCTTTCGCGATCGCGGCGCGGGGGCGGCTACGGCAGCGGCGTTCATGCGGCATCCTCTGCCGTTCCGTGGGCCGGCAACGAACCGACCGAGCCCTCGATGCGGCCGTCAGCGATCCGCCACGTCGTCGTGGCGACGTCTCGAAACTCAGGCGAGGCGGCCGTCATGAGCACAATGCCGCCATAGGATGCGAGCGCCTTAGCAATGCTCTGCGCAATGGCGCCCCCGAGATGGGTGTCCACCTCGTCCAACACCAGCAACGTCGGCGCGCCCAGCATGGCGCGCGCGATCTGCAGACGCTGCACCTCGCCGCGCGACAGTTCCGGTGCGCCTTCACTCAATTTCGTCTTCTCCTTCGCGCGAAAGCGATCGATCACCGGCTGAAGCACGCAAATGCGAATGATCTCGTCGACCTCCTCCTGCGTCGCCTTCGGCGCGCGGTAACGCAAATTCATGGCGATCGTGCCCCGCATCAGCGGGGTCGCGGCGCTGGCGACGCCAATGCGGCGGCGCAATGATGTGATGCTGACCCGACTGAGGTCGTTGCCATCGAGCCGCACTTTGCCGGCGTCCGGTTCTCGCAGCCGCGCGGCGATGGCAAGCAGTGTGGATTTGCCCGAACCGCTGAGACCCGTAACGTTCACCACGTCACCGCCCTGCGCCTCGACACTGACGCGTCGCAGCAAGCCTTTCACCTCGACACGGCGCAGCGAAAACTTCCCATCGCGAGCGTGGAACCGCCGGATCGCCTCACTCGACGACACCGACGGCTGCAGCGTGAGAAACTCCGCCACCTTCCGGAACGAAGCTTCAGCGCGACGCCAAAGTTCATAGCCGACGCCAAGATCGCGCAGCGCCCCCGACAACAAACCGACAATCGACATCGCCGCTGCGACCAGGCCGACCGACATGAGACCTGCACCGACGCCTTGCATGCCCACGATCAGCGTCACCGCGACAAGCGCGCCGCTCGCGCAAGCAACGATCGCCGTAGTCAAACCCGCAAGCACGCCAAGGCGCACGCCCGCTCGCTCCAGCGCTTTGGCGCGGCGGCGCAAACGCTCGCTCTCCCGCTCAAGGCGATCGAACGCCTGTACAGTTGTTGCCGCCTTGAAGCTCGCGGACACGAAATTCGCCACCGCACCGCGCTTGCCGCGCGTATCCACGATGGCGCGGCTAAGCGGCCCGCCCACCGCGACAATGCACAGCGCCGCCGTTAGCAAGACGCCCCCAGCCGCGAACGCCAGTACCGGGCTCTGCAACGCAAGCACGACGCCGAGCATCGCCACCGTGATGGACGCAGAGATCAGCTTCACCACTCCATCGCTCACCCACTTCTTGATCGCGGTGAGGTCGCCTACAAACGGCAAGAGCAGTGCACCTTCTCGCTGCCCGCGCGTATTCTGCGAGGTCTGCATCACCCGCTCAAACAAGGCGGCGCGTAGCTCAGCAACGTAACCGAAGCCTAACTTTTCAGCCAAACCCGACCGGAGCACCTCCAGAGCGCCGATGGCAGCCAAGCTGACAACGAACAATGCCGCGACCTGCACATGCGAGCCGACCGCGACCACCCCGACTTCCGGCGCCAGAACGCGGTCAAACACCAACTGCACGCAAAACGCGATCGCCAAAGCGCATGCGACCTGCGCCAAGCTGACGCCAACCAGCGTTAGCAGAAAGCCTAATCGCGGACCCTTAGCGACGCGGATCATGCACTTACTCGGTGCAGAGGCGCTTGCTGCAACGCCAATCGACCAGCATGCTCGGGCTCTCCCAGCGCTTTGGTGTCGATCACTTCCGCACCGCAGGCTTCGCGCGCCTCGCGCGTCGCCAACGGCGAAGCCGTCACCAGACCGGAGACTGCGCGCAGCGGCAGACCTCGCGATGCCAACCATTGGACGCCAGCACACGCACCCATCGCGTCGGCGGCGGCCAACACTACGGCGTCCAATCGCTCCGCAAACGAGCTGGGCGGGCTGAGCAGTGCCGAGGTCTCGCGCTGGAGCAAGCCATCGGCGATTTCGACCACCACGATATCAACATCGGACGCCTCCAGATGCGACACCAAGCTGTGCGCGATCCCCTCCACTACTGGAGCGTCGAGGCCCGCGGTGGTGGCGTACCCTGCGTCAGTAAAGTCCACCGTCCGCACAGCACCAGCGTCTAGCATCGACCACAGGTCGCCGCCCGATCCAGTGCCTGTGACTTTGCAGGCGCCGACGCGCATACCGCAGCGCGTGAGCCCGCGAATAAGACTAGCGGCCAGAGTGGTTTTGCCAGCGTTCATCGAGGTGCCGACGACGGCGATGACATTGCGCGCGGCTGGGCGCGCGGGCGCCGCCGGCAGCGCGAAGCGGCGCACGTTTACCGCGGCGCCCGACTGATCGGTGAGAATGCCGATCGGGGTGATCGCCGTGGGCTTGCGCACCCTCGCATGCTTAGCCACCATCTGAGCCGCGATGCCGCCGCCCGCGACTAGGTCACAAGGGCCAAATACCTTCGGAACCGCCGCTTCGAACTGATCGGGCGCGTAGCGCGCGCCATATGTGACGATGATCTCATCGCCCGGATACAATTGCGCTCGCCGACCGGTCGGCAACTCGATACGAGCATGTTGTCCGATGTCCGACACCGTCGCCAGAACCAGATCGCCAGCGCGCGGTGAGACGTTCCTCGAAAGACCGGCGGTGACATTCAAATCAGCGCGCCGCGTGGTAAACGCACGCTTTGCTGCGTTCAGGCGCTCATGCAACGTCCCAAGAGAAAAGTCGGCGCCTAGGGCCATTGGTTCAGGTTCGTCCCCGAACGACTTGGACTTTTGAGCGCCGAAGAGGGTGCGGATCAGTTTGTTCATGGCCTAATAACGCACGAGCGCGTGCGCTATTCCCTGGCCAAGAAAAATTCATGCGATGTCGCAGATTGCGTCAGTTCTCGCGCGAATTCCGACTTTCGCGCAACGCCTGCTGCGCGAGGACCTCCACTCGCACGGGATTGGCGGCGCGGGGTGGGAGCGCAGAGTAAAGGCTGTAAACGTCGCGCTCACCAGTGCGCATATTTCGCGCCTCCCGGCGTATGTAGTGGCCCACCTCGGGTGCGTAATCCCATGTAATACGTTCAAGAACCCGCATCGACTCCGGACTGAACCGGTCGCACATGATGGGAAAAGCCGCGAAACTGCCGGCGGGAACGATAACTTGCCGCTCCGCGCGCACAGTACAGGTCCATAAGTGCACGCTACGCCTAATGTGTTGTTCGTCATCTCGCGTTTCATTGATGGCTTGAAAGCGCGCGGTGCGCCCGGCCGTCAATGGCCAGACTCCTGCCGCGTCCCCGACGATCCTACGCGTGCCGGACTGACCACGGTACGACCACTCGAGAATTGGCACGATCGGGTTTGTGTCGCGCACGTATCTGCGACCGCTGCGCGCCACCCAAGTGATGCGCGAGCCGCTCACGCTCTCGACCCGCTCTACCCGCCCATTATCGAACACAAAGGCTTGGCCAGCCTCGTAGCGAGGCATCTCACGGGCGAAAACCGCAACCGGCGCGGCGTAAATCACAAGCACAGCGAACCAAGCTCGAAGCACCCTCATTGGTCGTTTCCCGGTAGCACCCCGGCGCCATAGACTGGATCGCGCCCGGCTTCGCCGGCGTCACGAACCCGTTGCAGCAACGAAGCTACGGCGCGTTCCGCCGACTCCAGATCAAGACGCGTGTGCTCGCGCGCCAGAGCGGCGGCGACCGAGGGCGAGGCATAGGACGTGCCGCTCACCGAGGCGGTTTGGCCCCCGGGCGCCGCAACCTCGACGTTGACCCCGAGCGCCGCCAAATCTACGTGACTGCCGCGCCCAGCGCGGCGATAGACGCTGCCATTGGCGTCGACAGCCGTGACACCCACGACACCGGCGTACGCCGCCGGGTAAGCGGGCGGCGCCGCCGGGCCGTCATTGCCAACCGCCGCCACAATGATCATGCCACGCGCCTGGGCCCGTCGCACCGCCTCCTCCAGCAACATGTTTGGCGGTCCCGCCAAGCTGACGTTCACGACCGGCGCCTCGTTCTGCACCAGCCAGTCGAAAGCACGCACAAGAGCGTCGGCGGTCGCCAACTCGACGCCGCGCGCATTGGACCGCTCCACCACCGCGGCGGACAATATGCGGTCGCGCGCGGCCCCGTTGCTGATCAGCAGCGATGCCACCGCGGTGCCGTGTGCTGACCGGGAATTGCGCTCCGCAAAGCTGCGCTGCTCAATGCTGGCGCCGCGAAGCGATGGGTGCGAGACGTCGACGCCTGTGTCGATGAAGCCCACGCGTGGCAGCCCTGAGCGGGTCGGGGTTGTTCGTTGTCCTTGCCGCGGAGCATGTGATGGCGCGACCTGCGTAGGCGCATAGAAATGATTAAAGTCATAAGGTGTGTTGGGGTCGGTGCGTCGGATGAGCTCCAATGCCTCGCGCGCGCTGCTGCCGCGCGGCGCCCGTAACTCCACGATTGAGTCCCCAAGCGCGGTAAGCCTGTGGCGTTCGATCACCTGAAAGCCGAGTTCGCGGGCGAACTCCAGCGAAGTTGGATCGCTTTCGATGGCGAGGATTTCGCCAGCCTTGACCCATTGTCCCTCGTCATCGAGTTCTACACCCTCTGGCACGGTGTCAGGCGGCGAGTTGTCATCGTCGGCGTCAGCCACAAGTTCGTCGTCGCCGCCGCCGCCGCCGGGGCCGTCATCGTCGCCGCCGGGACCGTCGTCGTCGCCGCCGGGGCC